>NZ_JBFAIR010000013.1:0-280247 GCF_040654815.1 Streptomyces sp. NPDC050619
CGGGGGCAGGAGTGGCGGGACCGGATCACCGCCAACCGGGCGGTGGCCTACCGCATCCACCACGACACAGCACGCGGCCGCTGGTACCTCACCGCATCCTGGCAGCGCGCCGCCGCCCCGGTCCTGCCGCTGGAGACGGCCCTGGCCCGGGGTGTGGTGGGGGTGGACATGAACGACGACCACCTTGCCGCCTGGTACCTGGACGTGCACGGCAACCCGGTCGGCGAGCCACGACGCTACTTCTACGACCTGACCGGCAGCGCCGAGCACCGGGATGCGCAGATCCGGCACGCGCTAACCCGGCTGCTGCACCACACCCGCCGGTGCGGCGCCGCCGCGATCGCCATCGAGGACCTCGACTTCGCGACGGAGAAGGGCCGGGAGAAGCACGGCCGCAACAAGCGGTTCCGGCGCCTCATCTCCCGTTTCCCGACCGCGAAGCTGAAGGCCCGGTTGGTGTCGATGGCCGCCGAACAGGACATCGCCGTTGTCGCGGTCGACCCCGCCTACACCAGCCGCTGGGGCGCCCAGCACTGGCAGAAACCACTGACCAACCCACGACGTAAGACCACCCGGCACGATGCGGCGAGCATCGCGATCGGGCGACGCGCCCTCGGACATCCGATCCGGCGACGGACGACACCGCCCCACGACGACCAGAGCGATCGTCATGGGCATCGGACCGTCCAGGCCCGACCGGACACCCGCAGGCGTGAGGAAACCCGCCCCCACCTTCCCGGACCGCGCACCGGATGCGCGCCACCGGGCCGTGGAGCGAAAGCGGGCGACCAGGGTGCCCAACACCGTTCGGGACACCCGGCTGAGCACGGGTTCTGGCAACAGGACTCACTCCCGCTCAGTCTTTAGGAACGGTGGTGGAGGCAGTATCCGCCCACCCCGATCGCGGCGATCCCGGTGACCAGCAGGGTGGCCATGAACCTGATGTTCCACGTGCGCTCACGGCGTTCGTGGTCGGGGTCGGCGGTGAGGAGGGACGGGTCGGCGGGCGCGTAACGGAGGGGGATGTCGCGGCCGAGGGACCCGGCGATGTTCCGGATGCCCTCCGCGCACAGCGCGGTGACCTCGACGCCCTCGTGGGTGGTGAAGGCGACGACGGAAGCATGGCTGACGTGCTCGCCGCCTTCGTCGGAGTAGACGTCCCTGGTGACGGCGACCACGCGCCCCTGGACGGTGACGCCCTCGGCCAGTTGAGCGGCGCGGGCGCGGGCGTACTCGCCGTCCCGGCTCAGCGCGACGACGAGGAGCAGCAGGCCACCGACGCAGATCAGCCCCCACTGCCAGCCCCACGCGAAGAACGACTGGACGACCAGTCCCAACACCAGCAGGATCACCATGCAGTTCGGCCCGCCGAGTCCGGAGGTCCGCCCCTCGCTGTCCAGCAGGAGAGTGAACCGCTCCGGCCGCCGCCGCGGAAACCGGACCGGGAACTCCTGCCCCACCCAGGCCACTTGCACCCGGTCGCCACGCTTGTTCTCGTGCCGCAGCCTGAACTCCCGCCCGGTGCCGGGGTCCTGGTACACGATCGTCACCGGTATCCCGTGCTTCCCCGACTCACCGTGTCCCGGCGGATCCACCTCCACGACCCGAGCCGTCACCCACACCGCCCGCTGCGGCCGGGTCAGCCCGGCCAGCGAACACACGTAACCCACCAACGCCAGCCCCGCGGGCACCGTCCACCACAGCCCGAGCATCTTCTGCAGGTCCATGCGGCGAGGCTCTCGCTGCCGGGACTCCTACCGATCCCAGGTTCGGGCCGGGCCGGCCATCTCTCTCGATCCGGCCGGCCGACGCGAGGCAACAGCTCATCACAGCACCGATCGCTCTGGGCCCGGGTCATGCGAACCGGCGCATCAATCGCGAACTCCACGGCTCCCGACCTGGGATCGGTAGGTGCCGCCGGCCCCCTACCGTCCTGCAACGGCGTGTGCTCCGGCAGAGCTTGGCGGCCGTCATCGAGTTGAACTCACGGCCCGCGATCGTCGTGTACGCCGAGTCGCCCAGCCTGCCGAGGCGATGGCGGTGCCGAAGTAGTGGCCGCTCTGCGCCGCCGCGGCGCCGAGCGTGTTCTCGGCGGCGTGTGCGGCCGGCGGCGCGACCAGTGCGGATACCGCACCGAGGACGCCGACGACCAGCGCCGACAGCAGGCCGCGGAGCCCATGACTGTGCCTCCAAGGTAGACATGTTTGTGGACAGATCAGCGACAGGCCTTGACCAGAGAGACCCACATTCCTAGCTTGTGGCGTCAAAGCTTCCGGGAATCCTTCGAAACATTTCGAGATGGAGTGCCCTCTGATGTGGTTTCGCCACCCGTCCCCGGTCCGTCTGAGACGCTTACTCGCCGTCCTTGCGCCCCTGCTGCTCATGGCTACCTTCCTCGGTGCCCAGCCCGCCGGCGCGGCGACCATAGACCCCAACGCCTCGTATGTGCTGGTCAACCGCAACAGCGGCAAGGCCCTGGATGTCTACAACATGGCGACCGACGACGGCGCCCGCATCACCCAGTGGACCAGGAACGATCAGAACCAGCAGCAGTGGCAGTTCGTCGATTCCGGAGGCGGCTATTACCGCATCAAGTCCCGCCACTCGGGCAAGGTGCTGGACGTCCACAACTGGTCCACCTCGAACGGCGGCTCGATCGTCCAGTGGTCCGACCTGAACGCCACCAACCAGCAGTGGCGGCTGGCCGACAGCTCGGATGGCTACGTGAGGCTCATCTCGCGCCACAGCAACAAGGCCCTCGAAGTACAAGGCGCCGCCACCGCCGACAACGCGAACATCGTCCAGTACGACGACTGGAGCGGCACCAACCAGCAGTGGAAGCTCGTCAAGGTCGGCAGCGACACCCCCGGCACGTGCGATCTTCCGTCGACCTACCGCTGGACATCAACGGGCGCGCTGGCACAGCCCAAGCCGGGGTGGGTCTCGCTCAAGGACTTCACCGTCGCCCCCTACAACGGCAGGCAACTCGTCTACGCGACGACGCACGACACGGGGACGAGTTGGGGTTCGATGAACTTCGGCCTGTTCACCAATTGGTCGGAGATGGCCTCGGCCGGCCAGAACACGATGTCGGCTTCCACCGTCGCGCCCACGCTCTTCTACTTCGCGCCGAAGAACATCTGGGTGCTCGCCTACCAGTGGGGCGGGACCGCCTTCTCCTACCGGACGTCGAGCGACCCGACCAACCCGAATGGCTGGTCATCCCAGCAGGTGCTCTCCACCGCCAGCATCGGCGACTCCGGGACAGGACCCATCGACCAGACACTCATCGGTGACGGGACGAACATGTACCTGTTCTTCGCCGGTGACAACGGCAAGATCTACCGGGCCAGTATGCCGATCGGGAACTTCCCGGGAAGTTTCGGCTCGACCGCGACAGTGGTCATGAGCGATACGACGAACAACCTGTTCGAAGCCCCGCAGGTCTACAAGCTGCAGGGCCAGAACCGCTACCTCATGATCGTCGAGGCGATCGGCTCGCAGGGCCGCTACTTCCGCTCGTTCACCGCCACCAGTCTGAACGGCTCATGGACACCCCAGGCCGCGACCGAGAGCAACCCCTTCGCCGGCAAGGCCAACAGCGCCGCCACCTGGACCAACGACATCAGCCATGGCGAACTGCTCCGCACCAGCGCCGATCAGACCATGACCGTCGATCCCTGCAATCTGCAGATGCTCTACCAGGGGCGCAGCCCCAACTCCGGCGGCGACTACGGCCTCCTGCCCTACCGTCCGGGTCTGCTGACACTGCGGCGCTGACGGCGTGACACGAGTCCGGCTCCGGTAACAAGTCCGGGGAGGACAGTGGCCTCCCCGGTCCGCACCGATGCCGGAGTCCTGCCTTCCCGCACAGAACCCTTCGCCCCAAGGGGCCTTGCTCATGAACGCCGGTCCGGCCGGCCCGAGGGCGACCGGATACAGTGCGCGAGACGGCAGCATGATCAGGGAGGGGAAGCGTGACCGACACCAGCAACACCCGACCCGCCGACAGCGAGGTGCAAGCTCCACGGCAAAGCGGACTGCACCGCCTGATGCGCTACATCCCCCTGATCGCCCCCGTCCTGCTGTGGGCCGTGCCGTACTGGGTGCTCCTGCACACCGGCCAGCACTGGCCGCTGCCCGTCACACTCGCCGGCACCGCCCTGTTCGCCCTCGGCCTCGTCGGCATGCCGCTCGCGATGATGCGCGGCCACGGCCGGCGCCAGCAGGACCGGGCGGCGATCGTCGGTGACACCCTGCTGGGCACCAGCTGGGTCCTGTTCACCTGGTCCGTTCTACTCGGGGTCCTGCTACGGCTCGCCCTGACCGTGGCCGGCGTCGGCGAGGGCGAGGACCGGGCCCGAATCGTCACTTGGGCCGTCCTCGGCATAACCGCCGTACTGCTCGCCTGGGGGTACGCCGAGGCCCGCCGCGTGCCGCGCGTGCGCCGACTCGACGTGCAACTCCCGCGGCTGGGTGCAGGGTTGGACGGCATCCGCGTCGTCCTCATCACCGACACCCACTACGGCCCACTCGATCGCGCTCGCTGGTCGGCGCGGGTGTGCGAGACGGTGAACACGCTGGAAGCCGACCTGGTCTGCCACACCGGCGACATCGCGGACGGCACGGCCGAACGCCGCCGCGCCCAGGCCGCCCCGCTCGCTACCGTGCGGGCCACCCGGGCCCGGGTCTACGTCACCGGCAACCACGAGTACTACAGCGAGGCCCAGGGCTGGGTCGACCTGATGGACGAGCTGGGCTGGGAGCCGCTGCGCAACCGCCATCTGCTGCTCGAACGCGGAGGCGACACCCTCGTGGTCGCCGGCGTGGATGACGTCACCGCCGAGTCCTCCGGCCTGGCAGGCCACCGCGCCCACCTCGCCGGAGCCTTGAACGGCGCCGACCCCGACCTACCCGTCCTGCTCTTGGCACACCAGCCCAAGTTCGTCGACCGCGCGGCAGCCGACGGCATCGACCTCCAACTCTCCGGCCACACCCACGGCGGCCAGATCTGGCCCTTCCACCACCTGGTCCGCATCGACCAGCCCGCCCTCGCCGGCCTGAGCCACCACGGCACCCGCACCCTCCTCTACACCAGCCGCGGCACCGGCTTCTGGGGCCCGCCGTTCCGCGTCTTCGCCCCCAGCGAGATCACCCTGCTCGTGCTCCGCTCCCCGCACCTGCCCACCTCGCCGTAGCACCGGGCGAACGGGCGGTACCGGCGACTAGGCTGATCATCCGTTCGAACGGGTGAGGGGGAGCATGATCGACGTTGACGGGTATCTGGCCGTGCTGGGGGTGGACCGGCCGACGGCCCCGACCGCCGAAGCGCTGCGAGCACTGCACCGGGCGCAGGTGGAACGGGTCGCCTACGAGACCCTCGACAACCAACTGGGACGGCCGACGGGCATCGGCGCCGCGGAATCCGTGGCCCGGATCCTGCGCGGGCGCGGCGGCTACTGCTTCCACCTCAACGGGGCCTTCGCCGCGCTGCTGACGGCCCTCGGCTACGACGTGACCCTGCACCGGGCCGGGGTGCAGGACGAGGTCGAGGACCCCGAGGGCCCGGGCGGCGACCATCTCGCGCTCACCGTGGGGCTCGACGGCGAGCGGTGGCTGGTCGACACCGGGCTCGCCGGTGGAATGTACGAGCCACTGCCGCTGCGCGAAGGCACCTACACCCAGGGGCCGTTCACCTACGCGATGGCCCCGTCGGTGGTGGTGCCCGGCGGCTGGCGGTTCACCCATGACCCCCGCGGCGCCTTCACGGCGATGGCCTTCGCGCCGGAGCCCGTGGAGCTGTCCTCCTTCGCCGCGGAGCACCACCGGCTGTCCACCTCCCCCGAGTCCGGATTCGTCCGGGTCCTCCAAGCCCAGCTCCGCGACGCCAAGGGCGTGGACATGCTGCGCGGTTGTGTGCTGCGCCGGATCGACGCCGAAGGAACGTACGAGCGGACCGTCGACTCGGCCGACGACTGGTACGACGTACTGGCCGACGTGTTCCATCTGAACCTGACCGACGTCGACGCCCCCGCGCGGGCGGCGCTGTGGCACCGCGTCCGCACCGCGCACCAGGAGCGGGAGGCGGCGGGGCAGCGTGCGACAACGCTCTGACGGGACGGCCGGAGGTGCGGGACGAACGGGACGAACTCGCCAGGGCCGAACGCGTTCTTGAGCGGGTGAGCGACCAGTTCGTCGACGAACGCGCCTCGGCCGGGCAGGTGGGCGGGCAGGCGGTCATGCTGGTCTCGCACCGCGCGTAAGGCGTGGAGGAGGCCACGCTCCCGCCGGACTACCAGCGGTCCTCGCAGCTGTACGGCAGGCTGCCGGACCGGTCATGGCCCGGCAGGTCGGCGAAGTACTGGGGGTGGAGGTCAGCGTGCGACCAAGCTGGAACCGCTGCGCGGGAGCTGGTCAGACTGGCCGACCGCGGCCGGCTGCGGAAGCTTCCCGACGGCCGGTTCACCACCCGCCTGTGACCAGGCACGCCGCCACCCGGAGCGGGGCGACGCAGGCGTAACCTCCTGCCGCCCGGACGGATCCAAGAATCCGGCAGGCGGCCGAGCCAGTCCGGGTGATGGCGAGCCGCATGACTCGCACCCGAAGCCTCCCGAAGCCATGACGGAGGTGCACACTTCTCGTATTTGTGGTTACGATGTATCCGTAAAGCGGTCGCCGCCCGACTTCCCACCTCGGTCGTGAGCGTCCGGATCACAGGTCCGGAGCGGTGCGGAACCGCAGTTCGATCTCTTGAGCCGTGGAGGCAACCATGAAGGCAGCAGTCGTGACGACAGCGGGCGGTACCGTGCCCGAGTACCTGGACTTCCCCGAGCCCGAGGTCGGCCAGGGACAGCAGATCGTCAGCCTGGTCGCGAGCGCGATCCACCCCGTCGTACGCGCCAAGGCATCCGGCGAGCACTACAGCAGCACCGGGCAGTTCCCGCTGGTACCGGGCGTGGACGCGGTGGCCCGCACCGCAGACGGCACATTGGTGTACACCGGCGACGTCGAGGAGCCCTGGGGTACGTTCGCCGAGCGGATGGCGGTCACCATGGCCCTCCCGCTGCCCGAGGGGACCGATCCCGTCGCCGTGGCAGCGGGAGTGAACCCGGGCATGTCGTCCTGGATGCCGCTCACCACCCACGCGGACGAACACGGCACGCCGGACACCGTGATGATCCTCGGGGTGACCGGAGCGGCCGGCGGTCTCGCCGTGCAGAACGCCCGAGCACTCGGCGTGCGGCGCGTCATCGGCGTGGGCCGCGGCATGGACGACCTCAAGCGCGTGGCCGGCCTCGGCGCCGAGACCGTCGAAATCGTCGGCGCCAAGGACGCGGACGCGGCGGCCATCGGTGCGGCCCTCGACGGCAGGGCGCCCGACCTCGTTCTGGACTTCCTGTGGGGGCGTGCGGCCGAGTCCGCCTTCCAGGCGCTGGCGGACGCTCCCGGCACGGGCGCCACCAGCTACGTGGAGATCGGCTCCGCGGCCGGCGAACAGGCCGCCGTGCCCGCCTCGCTGCTGCGCAGCCGTCCCTTCCGACTCAGCGGCAGTGGGATCGGCTCATTCGACATGCGCCGCTACATCGGCCAGGTCGCCGCCTACGTACGGCTCATCGCCGACGGCAAGGTGAAGGTGGACGCCCACGCCTACCCGCTCTCCCGGATCACCGACGCGTGGACGGACCCCGCAGGCCCCCGCCCCGTCCTGATCGCCGACTGATCGGCCACCTCAGCCTCCCCAGCCTCCCAGCGACCTGTCCTCGATCCGCGCCATCGGCTGCACCGGCTCCGCGCTGCCCGCCTCCGCCTACCCCTGGGTCCGCGACCACGTGGGCGAACGCGTCCAGCTCGCCTCCAGCACCGGTGGCACGGACGTCGCCTCCGGCTTCGCCGGGAGCGCCCCCACCACGCCCGGCTGGGCCGGGGAACTGTCCGCGCCTCATCTGGGCGTGGCCCTGGCGGCATACGACGCCGACGGATGCCCGGTGGTCGACCAGATCGGCGAGCTGGTCATCACCCGGCCCATGCCGTCCATGCCGCTGTACTTCTGGAACGACCCCGACGGGACCCGCTTCCGCGACGCCTACTTCGGCTCGTACCCGGGTGTGTGGCGCCACGGCGACTGGATCACGCTCACCGGACATGGCTCGTTGATCGTGCACGGCCGCTCCGACTCCACGCTCAACCGCAACGGCGTACGCCTGGGCAGCGCCGACGTCCACGACGTCGTCGAACAACTCCCTCAGATCACCGAGGCCCTGGTCATCGGCGCCGAGGAACCGGACGGCGGCTACTGGATGCCCCTGTTCGTGGTCCCCGCGGCCGGAGTGAAACTGGACGAGGCGCTGCGCGAGACGATCCGCCACGCCATCCGCACCGGCGCCTCACCCCGGCACGTGCCCGACGAGATCCTCGAAGTCCCGGGCATCCCCCACACCGGCACCGGCAAGAAACTCGAAGTCCCCGTCAAACGCCTCCTCCAGGGCACCCCCGCCGACCAGGCCGTCGACCCCGCGGCCGTCGACAGCCCCGACCTCCTCGCGTACTTCACCCGCCTGGGCGGCGAACGCCGGGCGGCGAGAAACAAATGACCAGGTACTGGGCGTCCGGCGTACTGCGTTGGCAGCGTCGCGCAGGCTCAGCGGCGTTCACTTCCGGCATCCCACGCCCGGCGGCCCGGCGGACTGTTCGCGCCTGGCCTGTTCCAGGCCGTCGAGGAGCAGGTCCAGGCCGAACCGGAACTCCTCCTGAAGCGGTACGGAGGTCAGCTCGTCGGTCGCGGCCGTCGTGGCGGGGTACTCCGCCGGGTCGAGAGACAGGTAGTAGTCCCGCAGGTGCGCCTGGTCCTCGGGCCGCGGGGTGCCCGGGCCGTGCTGCTGAATGGCGAAGCCGATCACATAGTGGCCGATGGCCGTGAAAGCGCGGGCAGCCAGGCCGACCGAGAATCCATGGCTCAGGAACAGTGCGATGAGCCGTTCCCTGCCGCGAAGGCCGTTGGGGCCGACGGGCACTTGAGCGGCCAGCAAGGGCACCGCTCTGGGGTGCCGGCACAGGACGTCGTACAAAGCGGCCGCGGTGGCGGTCACGGCTTCGCGCCAGGACCGGCCGACCACCTCCTCGGGGTCTACGCGGACCTCGCCCAGCATTCTGTCGGCGACGACTGCGAGGAGTTCGTCCTTGCCGTCGAAATGCCGGTAGAGCGTCGCCGTGCCCGATTCCAGGGCATCGGCGAGCATGCGCAGGGTCAGTGCCTGGATCCCGACTTCGTCGATCAGTTTCAGGGCGGTGTCGACGATCCGCCCGACGTCCATCGGGGGACGCCCGCGCCGGTACGCGGGGGCCGGTGGCCGGCTCGCCCACCA
This sequence comes from Streptomyces sp. NPDC050619, assembly GCF_040654815.1. Lineage (NCBI taxonomy): Bacteria > Bacillati > Actinomycetota > Actinomycetes > Kitasatosporales > Streptomycetaceae > Streptomyces > Streptomyces sp. NPDC050619. The sequence continues at coordinate 9,363 of NZ_JBFAIR010000013.1, forward strand.
GGCAGGACTGCCCGGTACCGGCGGCATCTCCGAAGCCATGAAGCGATCATCCTCTCCGCCGGACTCGCTGACCCCTGTTCCGGGACTCCGGAACTCCGGAACTCCGGAACAAGGTTTTCGGTGCCATTGTATCCGTTACGGGGTGGGCGCCGGGCGGCATCGGAAAGCGGTCCAGGCGCCCCGGGACGGGGCGGCGAGCAGGTCGAAGCCCGCGGTCGTGAGCAGGTCGCGCCACTGGGCGGCGGTACGTTCACGGCCCCCGGTGATCAGCAACATGTCCAGGTCGACCACGGCCGCGAGGTCCGGCGAGCTCGCGCCGACCACCCGTTCCAGGACGAACAGCCGCCGCTCGGGGTCGTCTCCCATCGCCTGCCGCACGGCACGCAACACCTGGACCGCCTCGGCGTCGGGGAGCTCGTGCAGCACCTGCTTGAGCAGATGGGCCTGCGCGTCCCGGGGCAGGGTCGCGGTGTCCGCCGCAACGGTCCCGGAGCAGTGCGGGTGTTCGCGCAGCAGCGCCTGGAGGAACAGGCCGTCGCCCCGCAGTTCGGCCACCCGGGAGAATGGGGTCAGGTCGATCAGCGAGGTCAGGTAACCCAGGTCACCCCGGTGGGTGGTGGCCACGGCCCGGGCGACGCGTCCGGCGGCGTCGGCATCGGTACGCAGGTGCTCGTGGTAGGGGCGTCCGAAGATCTTCGCGAAGGACGGCTCTCCCGTCCGCAAGGTCTCCAGGATGTCCCGGTACGGCAGCCAGGTGAGGTCGTCGCCGTACAGCAGCACCAGGTCACGTCGCGACTCGGGCACGTCCGAGCGCAGCAGTTCGGCGGCCGGGGTGAGGGTGAAGCGCCCGTCCGGCCGCTGGGCGAAGACGCCGAGCGCGGCGGCGGCCCGCAGCACCCGGGCCAGCGCGTCCGCGTCGGCGCCGACGGCCTCGGCCAGCCCGGCCGCCTCGCGGGGGCCGTCGGCCAGGTGGTCGGCGACACCGAGCCGGGTCAGCGCCCAGATCGCGCGGCTGACCGAGCCGACCACCGAGAAGAACATCAGCTGGTGGCCGGGGGACATCCCGGGCAGCGCCCCCGGCGAGAACTGTCGCTGTCCGCCGGTCCCTTGGGGCTTGTCGGGTGTGTCCGTCATGTTCGCTCTCCCGTCCTCCATGGTCGTTCTCCCGTCCTCGTGTCGTGGACCGCGGGGGCCGCGCGTCCTCGCTCCCCGGCCGTTTCATTCGGTCCGGTTGCCGGTGCCTCGGCCGACCCGGTAGGGGGTGGTGACGTTCTCGTACGACAGGTGCGTCATCATCCCCAGCACGGCGTGGTCGCCGATGTGGCAGTGGTCCATCCAGATGCCGGGGTTGTCGGCGCGGAAGGCGACCTCCCAGACCTCACCGACGCGGACGTTCACCGTGTCCAGCCACACGGGGCTGCCGGTCACCGGGCGGCCGTTCCTGCTCAGCACCAGGACGTGGTGTCCGTGCAGGTGCATGGGGTGGTCGAAGTGGCTGCGGTTGGCGAACCGCAGCCGTACCAGGTCGCCCTCGCGCACCGTCAGGTGCGGGACGTCGGGGAACGCCTTTCCGTTGACCGTCCAGGTGACCTGGAATGTGCCGTCGTAGAAGCCGATCTCGTTGTCGAACACCATCGACTGGGTGCGGGTGAAGCGGCTGCCGGGCCCGAAGGGCGTGGTGGCGGGCGTGCCGTACGTCGTCGGGTCGAACTCCCGGGAGGGGATGTCCGGGGTGACTTCGCCGCGCCCGTCCGCGCTGATCAGCAGACCCCGGCCGCGGGCGCCGACGAAGTCCCGCACCTCGGTGAGCCGCACCGGACGGTCCGGCATGACGAACTCCACGTCGTAGCGGGCGCCCACGCCCAGGGCCAGCTTCTGACCGCTGACCGGGGTCGGCCCGTGCACGGCGTTGCCGTCGAGGGCGGTGACCCGGAAGGAGGTCCCGGTGAGCGAGAACTCGTGGGTGAGGCGGTCGGAGTTGAGCAGGCGCAGCCGTACCAGGCTGCCCGGTGCGGCGCGACGGCGTTCCAGCCGGTCGGCGAGGCCCAGGGCGGGCACGGTGTCGGCGTCCTGTGTGTCCCGTGTGTCCCATGAGTGCATGGCGAGGAACCAGTCGTGGTCCACCGGGCGGGGCTTCGGCGGGTCGATGATCAGCGCGCCGAAGAGTCCCTTCATCTGCTGGACCGAGGTCTGCTGGTGGGAGTGGTACCAGTGGGTCCCGGACTCCTGCGGGCGGAAGCGGTAGACGTGGGTGCCCCCGGGGCGGACCGCGTTCTGGGTGACGCCGGGGACACCGTCCTCGGCGTTGGGCACGTCCACACCGTGCCAGTGCACGGCGAGGTTCGCGCCGCGCAGTTCGTTCCGTACGGTGACCTCGACCAGTTCGCCCTGACGCATCCGCAGTTCCGGTCCCGGGACCTGGCCGTTGAACGCCCACGCCCGGACGGTGCGGCCGGAGGCGAGCCGGACCGTCTTCTCCTTGGCGACCAGGGTGAACCGGCGGTCGGGGCGCTCGTCGCGCGGCCCGGTCAGCGCGGTGACGGAGGTCGTGCCGCCGGCGGTGGCCACGGACTTTCCGTGGTGCCCCCCGGCCGTGACATCCGAGGGCGCCATGCTCATGCTGGCGGGCAGTCGGCTGCTCGCGGCGGCCAGCGTGGCCAGCCCGGTGCCGGCGACCGCGACGGCGGTCACGACGGCCACCGCGCGCAGGGCTCGTACCGGGACGGAACGCCGCGAGCGTGGCCCGGACCGGGCGGCCAGCCATCTGCGGGTCTGCCAGAACCAGGCCAGGGCCGCGAGCAGCACGACCGCCGAGTGGATCAGCAGCGCCGGCCTGAGCAGCGGTGGGGCCACCACCGTGACCAGTGCCGTCCACAGCCCGAGGAACGCGCCGACGGCGGCCACCTGCACGGGCACGACGGCCGTCGGCGAGAAGGCTGCCGTTCGTGTCTCCAGGGACGGCCGGCGCGCCCAGTCCAGCAAGCGCGGCACCGTGCAGAGGAGCGCCGCCAGGGCCGGCAGGACCAGCGGCGGCAGCGCCACCGCGACCCGGTCGATGACGAACAGCATGCTCTCCCGTCCCATGAGCACGACGGTGGTGATCCTGCCGAGGACGAGCAGCGTGCCGAGCCCGAGCAGGGTCAGCAACGTCACCGCCCGGGCCCGCCCGCGCCGCGCGGTTTGCCGCACCGGCCATCGGCCGACGCACACCGCGGCCGCTGTCCAGACGAGGACGTTGAGCCCGGCGGCCTGCATATCGGCATTGAGCAACATCTCGAACACGGTCGGGTCCTCCGGGAGCGGGGCGGGAGTCGCGCGGCGGTGGGCCGCGGGGTCACGGGCAGTCGGCGCGCGGGCCCGTCAGCTCCGCACGGTCCGCCACACCAGCCATCGGCCGACCCACACCGCAGCCCCTGTCCACATGAGGACGCTGAGCCCGGCCGCCTGCACATCGGCATTGAGCAACATCTCGAACACGATCGGGTCCTCCGGGAGCGGTGCAGGAGTCGCGCGGCGGTGGGCCGCAGAGTCACAGGCAACCGGCACACGGGCCCGTCAGTTCCGGGACGTGGCCCTCCAGCCACAGGCGGCCCGCGGCGGTCAGCGCGGTGCGCCGGTCCCGGTCGGGCGGTCCCGGCCGGGCCGGGAGGAGGGATACGACGGCGCTGTCACCGGACCGGACGGCCGGGTGCTGGCGGGCGATGGTGGTCAGGCCCTGGCCGGGGCCGGCCTCCAGGAGGAGGTGGCGTCCGCTGCCGAGCAGCGCGTCGAGCGTCGGCCAGAACAGCACGGGGTCCGCCAGCTGCCGGGCCCAGAAATCCGGCCGGGCCGCGTGTGCGGCATCGAGCGCCGCGCCGGTGTACGCCGAGTACAGCGGCCAGGCCGGTGCGCCGGGCCGTACGGCGGCCACCAGCGGGCGGGCCCGTTCGGCGGCCCGGTCCATGACGGGGCTGTGGAACGCCTGCCGCGCGGCTGCCCGGCGGCAGGTGAAGCCGGCGGCGCGGAGCTTCTCCTGGACCTCGCGCAGCTGCGGATCGGGACCGGCCAGCAACGTCTGGCGGGGCGCGTTGACGGCCGCGACCGCCACCTGGCCGCCGGTCGGCAGGTATCCCTCCAGTTCGTCGGCGGGCGCGGCGACGGCGAGCATGCCGCCCGGCCCGGTGGCCACGGCGGCGTCGATCCGGTCGCCCAGCACCCGTACGGCGTCCGGCAGGGTGAACACTCCGGCGATGGTGGCGGCCACCAGTTCGCCGACGCTGTGCCCGAGGAGCGCGGTCGGCACGACACCCCAGCCGAGCACCATGCGGCCCAGCGCGTATCCGACGCCGAAGAGCAGGGGCTGGGCCCGGGTGGCGTCGTCCAGGGGCGCGTCGGGGTCACCGGACAGCCATTCGTCGCGCAGCCGGTGTCCCTCGCGCCCGAACGCCGCGAAGACCTGGTCGAGGGCCTGGGTGAACAGTGGCTCGTAGCCGTACAGCCCGGCGGCCATCGACCGGTGCTGCGCGCCCTGACCGGGGAAGAGCAGTGCCACGGGCCGCTGTTGGGGCCTGCGGTGCCGCGGCTGCTCGGCCAGTTCCTGTACGGCCTCGTCGACACTGTCCGCGACGACGGCGCCGCGTACGGGGTCCAGGCCCCGGCGGCGACGGGCGAGCCGGACCGCGCGCGGCAGCCGGTCCGGCTCGTCGTCCAGGGTCAGATACCGGCGCAGGGCGTGCCGCCGGCGACTTTCGCGTTCCTCGTCCGACGCCGACCACAGCAGCAGGTACGGGGCCTTGGGCGTGGGTTCCACAGCGCTCACCTCCGGGCTCGACCGAACGAAGCCTGGGCATGACCACTCGAAAACCCGTGGAGTCGCCCTGAAACCCTGGCTCGGTCCCGGTCCGGGGCGCTGTCTCCAGCGATTCTCCGCGCGCGCTCGAGAGCGCCCGTCGACGCTGGGCGCCCCAGGTCGGCGGCCGTGAGGCCCGGGAGGGCGGAGAGTCATGGACTGGTTGACGCACATCCTCGTACCGGTGGCGGCGGTCACCGGCGGCATGGCGGCGGGCGGCCTGATGATCGCCGTACTCGGTGCTCCTCTGCTGCTGACCCTGCCGCCGCAGCGGTACGTCGCCCTGCACCAGCTGCTGGTGACGCGGTTCGACCCGTTCATGCCGGTCTGTCTGCTCACCGCGCTGGCGACGAACCTGGCCCTGGCGCTGCTCGTGTCCCCAGGCGCCGCGCAGGCGCTGTACGCCGTGGCCGTGGTGCTGCTGGCCGGCACCGTCTTCGTCTCGCTGCGGCGGAACGTGCCGATCAACAAGTGGCTCAAGACGCTCGACCCCGAGTCCCTGCCGCCCGACTTCGACCGGCTGATCCACCGCCGGGTCCGGTGGCGCAACTGGAACCTGGTACGCGCCTCCTTCACCCTCGTCGCCGTCGGCGTCAACGGCGTGGCGATCGGCGTCCTGGTCTAGGGCCCTGCTTCCACGGCCACCAGAGGGCCCCAGGGCGATCCGGCCCGGCAGGACGCGCCCTGACGCAGGGACCTCCCGATCCCCAATCTCGGAGGTGTGCGCAATGACGAGCGAATCGACGAGCGAATCAAGGGCGGCCGTGCGGCCGCGGCGGCCCGTCCCCGTGCCGGGCGGCCGTCCCGTCGTCGGGCTGGACATGCCTCCGGCCGGACGGGCGCTACGGCTGCTGTTCGCCGCCGTCGCCGTCTGGTACCGGGTGGACCGCGACAGCCGGTTCGACGGGGCCTACTTCCTGCGGACGGTACTGTGCTTCCTCCTGGTCGCCGCGGTGTACACGGCGGCGTACCGGCTGTTGTCCGCGCTGGTGCTGGACCGGGTGAGCCCGTGGACCGGCACCGCGCTGTTCCTGCTCCCCTCGCTGCTCTACCCGCTGGACCTCGGACCCTCCGCCCTCCATGACGGGCTGGGCCTGTACACGCTGCTCGGGTTCGTGCTGTGCCCGCTGGCCCGGTACGCGGGGGCCGAGGTCACGGCCTTGCCGGCCCTGCTGACCGGACGGCGGGGGCACCGGTTGTACTCGCCGTTCAACATCGCCGACCATGCCGAACTGGCCTTCCGTACCTCCCCGGGCGAGCGCCGGCCGGCGTGGTGGGTGCTCTGCGCGGTGGTGACCGGCTGCTACTTCGTGGCGGTCTGGGTGGTGCCTCTGCTGCTGGTCATCACCCCGGTGGAGGACGCGGTCGGCGGCTACGAAGCGCCCATGTGGTGGGCCCTGGTCCTGCTGCTGCCGGTGGCCTGCCTGGCGCTGCGGGCCCGCCGGAGTGCGCCGGGTCCTCACCGGCGTACCTGGGGGCTGGCGGCCCTGTTCCTGCTGTGCGCGATCCCGGCGGGGACGAACGTTCCGGACATGCTGTGGGGCGGCATCATGCTCATCGGCATCGTCACGGCCGTGATCCAGGGGGTGCGGCGGCTGCGGCGCCGCACCCCGGCGACGGGCTGACGCGTCCTGGCCTGTCGCGTCGGTCCCGGCCACCGGTTCGTCCGGTGGCCGGGACCGACGTACGCCCCGCGGTGTTGTCCCTGCCTTATGGCTCAGTGCGCGTCCTCCGCAGCCGCACTGCCGCTCCCGCGGGGCAGCAGGAACAGCAGGCAGAGCGTGCCGAGGACGACGGCGAGTTGCACCAGCATGGTGACGAGGACGGCGTCCGCGTAGTCGGCGGCGCTCGCGGCGGCCGTGTCGCCGAGGAGGGCGTAGAACACACCGCCGGTGACGGCGACTCCGACGGCGGCGCCCGCCTGCCGGAACGTGGAGAACACCCCGGAGGCGGACCCCGCGTCGGCGTGCGCCACCCCGCTCAGCGTGACGTTGAGGACGGGCGTGCTGACCAGGCCGACGCCGATGCCGAACAGCAGCAGGCCCGGTACGAGCGCCGGTACCGACAGGGACCGGCCCGCGACCACGACGGTGACCGTCACGAGCACCACGCCCGCCACCGCGGCGAGGCAGCCCGCGATCAGCACCCGGCGGCCGTGCCGTCGGGCCAGCGGGATCGCCAGGAAGGAGGCGAGCGCCGTGCCGAGTGCCCAGGGCAACAGGGCTTGTCCGGCGCGCTGCGGGCCGAAGTCCAGGCCGTGCTGGAGGAACAGGACGAAGACGAAGAAGAACCCGGTCATCAGCGCGGCGAGATTGAACGTCACCAGGACGCCGGCGGTGAAGACGCGTCCGCCGAACAGGTGCAGGGCGATCAGCGGAGCGCCGCCCGCGCGTTCCCGCCGCCGCTGGTGCGTCACCAGCAGCCACAGCGCCGGAGCCGAGGCGGCCAGCGCGGCCCAGGCCCACCAGGGCCAGCCCAGCTCCCTGCCGTACGTCAGGGGGCACAGGAACAGCAGCAGCGCCAGCGCCGCCAGCGCCACTCCCGCCAGGTCCAGCCGGCGGCCGTCGGCCGCCCGGGACTCGTCCAGGTAGCGCAGGCCGCCGGCGACGGCCAGCAGACCGACCGGGATGTTCACCAGGAAGAGCGAGCGCCAGCCCCAGCCGAACAGGTCGGCCTGGACGAGGACTCCGCCCAGGACAGGGCCGGCGACGCTCGCCAGGCCGATGACGGCGGCGTACAGGCCCATCGCCGGTCCCCGGCGCGCGGGCGGCACCGTCACCTGGAGCACGGTGAGGACCTGAGGTCCCATCATGGCGGCCGAGATTCCTTGCAGGACCCGGGCCAGCACCAGCAGCGGCACCGTGCCGGCCGCTGCGGCCAGGATCGAGGCGAGGGTGAAGCCCATGGTCCCGGCCAGGAAGACGCGTCTGCGGCCGGCGAGGTCGCCCAGGCGACCGCCGGTGACCAGCAGCAGGGCGAACGGCAGGGCGTAACCCGCGAGCACCCACTGGGCGGTTGCCTCTCCGGCGCCGAGGTCGCGCTGGATCTCGGGGACCGCGACGTTGACCCCCATGACGTCGAACTGGTTCATGAACGTGGCCAGCAGGACCACGGCGAGCGCGCGCAGGGGGTGCCGGGGGCCGGACGCGGTCTTCCGGCCCGCCGGGACCGCCGTGGGCTCTGACGTTGCGCTCATGGCAGTAAGGCCAGGGCGAGGGCGTTCGCGGCCAGCGCGGCCAGCGCGCACGCGGTGCGCAGACGGTGCCAGTTCCGCCAGGGCGGACGCGGGTCCTGCCAGCCCGGCGGGATGGCCGCCGGGTCCAGGGCGTGGACGCGCTTGTTGATCGGCACATTGCCGAACTGGGAGACCACCTGCACCCCCACCATGGCCAGCAACGCCACCGCGAACAGCGCACGGGCGCCCGCCTCGTCGGCCAGGAACAGCAGGACCAGGTCGGCCAGCACTCCCACCGTGACGACCAGCGGCATCACCGGGTGATAGCCCTCGCCGAGTTTGCGGTGGAGTTCCACGTACCGGTCGGCGGGCAGCGTCTGTACCGCCGGCAGCACGCTGACCGCCACGGCGAAGAACACGCCCGCCACAATGCCGCTGCCGATGACGGCAGCCGTGCCCAGTAACTCGATCATGGGCCCCTCACCTTCTCCTCGCGTTCCGCGACGGACGACGCATGAACGGACGACGCATGACAGGACGTCGGACCTCGGACGTAGCTGGACGGTGCCGGTGCGGCCTCGAGACCGGTTCGAGGCGGGCTCGACACGAAGGCCGTGCTCCGGGTGCACGCGGGCCGCGCTCCGGGGTGCTCCCGCCCGCTCCATCGAGGCTTGAGAAACGCCCGAGGGGGGCGGGACAGCCTGGCGGGCACCGGTCGCGCCGAGCCGTACCCGGGCCGTACCCCCGACACGACGAGAAGGACCGACACGAGGAGGGCACATGTCTGGTATCGCCGGGTGGGTCGACCACCGTCGCGACCTGACGCGCGAGCGGGCCACGGTCCGCGCGATGACCGCGACCCTGGCCTGCCGCGGTCCCGACGGAGAGGGTCTGTGGGCCACGGAGCGCGCGGTGCTCGGTCACCGCCGTCAGATCGTCCTCGCCCCCGACGCTCTGCCCGAGCCCGTCGCCTTTGCCGCCGACGGCCGGACGGTGGCGGTCGCCGCGCTGGACGGCGAGATCTACAACGCGGAGCAACTGCGCCGGGAACTGGAGTCCTCGGGGCACCGGTTCCGCGGCCGTGGTCACGCCGAAGTCGTCCTCGCGGCGTATCTGCGCTGGGGCGCCGACTGCGTGCGGCACCTGGTGGGGATCTTCGGTCTCGCCGTCTGGGATCACCGGTCCCAGGAGCTGCTGCTGGCCCGTGACCGGCTCGGCAACAAGCCGATGTTCTACCACCCCACCGCGGACGGCGTGATCTTCGGCTCCGAACGCAAGGCGGTCCTCGCCCATCCGCTGGTCGAGCCGGTGGTCGACATGGACGGCCTGCGGGAGATCCTGTCGTACGCCGGCACACCCGGGCACGGCGTCTTCCGCGGGATGCACCAGGTCCGCCCCGGGCACCTGGTCAAGGTCACCAACGAGGGGCCGCGCGAGCACCGTTACTGGGCGCTGGAGGCCCACGAACACACCGACGACCTGGACACGACCGTACGCACCGTGCGGGAGCTGCTGGACCAGGCCGTTTCCGAGCAGCTCGACGCCGATGTGCCGCTGTGCATGATGCTGTCGGGCGGTCTTGACTCCAGCGGGGTCACCGCGCTCGCCGCCCGGACCCTGCGCGAGCGCGGCGCCGCGCCCCTGCGCACCTTCACCGCCTCCTTCCGCCAGGAGGCGGAGTTCCGGGCGGACGAGGTGTGGTCCACGCCCGACGCCCCCTACGCGCGGGAGCTGGTCGAGCGCGTCGGCGCCGAGCACACCGACGTGGTGCTCGGCACGGAGGACCTGCTGGACCCCGTGGTGAAGGCCAACGCCCTGCGGGCGAAGGACGTCCCCAGTCCGCTCGGGAACATGAACACCTCCCTCTACGTGCTGTTACGGGCCATCAAGGAACATGCCGACGTCGCGGTGCTCGGCGACGCCGCGGACGGCGTCTTCGGCGGCACCATGTGGATGTCGATGCCGCCGCTGCTGGAGGCCAAGACGTTCCCCTGGACGGCGATGGCGCACTGGAGCGGCGGCCGCCACGGGATGGGCACCGACCTGCTGGAGCCGGGCCTGCTCGGCAAGCTGGACGTGCCCGGCTACTGCTCGGACCGCTACCAGGAGGCGATGCGGCGCGTACCGCACGTGCCCGGACAGTCCGCCGAGGAACACCGGATGCGGGAGATCTGGTACCTCAACGTCACCAGCTGGCTGGAGACCCTGCTGCCGCACAGCGAGTCGATGGCCCAGTCGCTGGGTCTGGCACTGCGCCTGCCGTACTGCGACCACCGGCTGGTCCAGTACGTGTTCAACGCGCCCTGGTCGATGAAGGGTTTCGACGGCCGCGAGAAGAGCCTGCTGCGCGCGGCGCTCGCGGACGTCCTGCCCGAGTCGATCCTGCAACGCCGCAAGTCTCCGTACCCGGTGACCCAGGACGTCGCCTACGCCCGCGCCCTGTGCGACGGGCTGCGGCGGCTGGCCGCCGACCGGGACGCGCCGGCCGCGGGGCTGATCGACACCGAGGCGGCGCGGACGTTCGCCGAAGACCCCGAGGCACTGGTCACCGGGCCGCGCTCCTGGGTGGCCCGCACCCACGTGGAGATGCTCTTCCAGCTGAACGCGTGGCTGGACGGGTACGGGGTGCGGCTGGACCTCTGAGCGCCGCATCCGCCGCGCCGCAACGCACCTCCCGCTAACGCGCCTTCCGATGTTCCATTCGTCCTCCTCCAGGGAGTTCCGCATGCCCGACACGCACGCCCACGGCACCTCCGACGCCTCGGACACCCCCGACGCCGCCGCTCTGCTGGAACTCGGGCAGAGCTACTGGGCCTCCAAGACACTGCTCAGCGCCGTAGAACTGGGTCTGTTCAGCCTGCTCGCCAAGGAGCCGGCCCGGGAGCCGGAGATCCGCGAGCGCCTCTCGCTGCACCCGCGCGCGACCCGCGACTTCCTGGACGCCCTGGTCGGCCTCGGCGCCCTCGAGCGTGACGGCGAGGTCTACCGCAACAGCCCGGCCGCCGACCTCTATCTCGACGAGGGCAAACTCCCCTACCGGGGCGGCTTCCTGAAGATGCTGAACTGGCAGTTCAACCTGTGGGCGCAGCTGACGGAGCTGCTGCGCACCGGCGCGCCGCAGACCAAGGGGCCCACGCACTTCGACGACTTCTACTCCAAGCCCGAGGCGGTGCGGGGGTTCATGGTCGCCATGGACGGCGCCAACGCCCTGGTCGGGCCCGCGCTGGCCAAGGAGTTCGACTGGAGCGGCCGTATGTCGTTCATCGATGTCGGCGGGGCCCGGGGCAACCTCGCCGCGGCGATCGTCAAGGCCCAGCCGCATCTGCGGGGCGGCAGCTTCGATCTGCCGCCGGTGGAGCCGTTCTTCGACGAGCACGTCGAGCGGCTCGGTCTCGCGGACCGGCTCGACTTCCACGCCGGCGACTTCTTCACGGGCCCGCTGCCCTCCGCCGACGTGCTGATCTTCGGTCACGTCCTGCACGACTGGAACGACGACCAGCGGCTGACGCTGCTGCGCAAGGCCTACGACGCGCTGCCCGAGGGCGGTGCGGTGCTGATCTACGACGCCCTCATCGACGACGGGCGGCGCGACCCGAAGAACCTGCTGCTCAGCCTGAACATGCAGTTGGTGACGGCGGGCGGCTCGGAGTACACCGGCGCCGACTGCCTCTCCTGGCTGGCCGAGGCGGGCTTCGGCCGCACCGAGACGGTGCCGCTGACCGCCGCCGACACGCTGGTCGTCGGCCACAAGGGGCCCGCGACCGGATGAGGGTACGGCCGAGCCGCGCCCCGCACCCCCTCGCAACCCGTTCGTATGCCACGCCTACCCGTCCGTATAAGGAGACCCGTACCTTGACCTCCGTACCCCTGCCCCCCGCAGCCCAGGACGCCTCGCCCAGCGACAGCCTGTCCCGGCGGCGGATGCTGTTCGGCGCCGGCGTGACCGCGGGCGCCCTGCTCGGCGTGCTGCCCGTCGCGTCCCCTGCGACCGCGTCACCGGCGCGCCGCCCCGTCGGCCCGGCCGCCGCCTTCGACGTCGTCGTGACCCAGGACTCGATCACCGCGCCGAGCACGGTGCCCAGCGGTCCGGTGACCTTCCGTGTCACCACCCCCACGGAGGGCGGCATGGGGCTCCCCCTCGTCGCCATCCGCGTCCCGATCGACACGTACCTCGACGACCTGACCCGGATGAACAACGCGCCCACGCCCGCCGAGGCCGCCGCGGCCGCCAAGGTGGTGGAGGGGGAGTCGGTGAACCTGGGCGGGGCGGCGGTGCAGCCCGGTGTCGGCGCGACGTACACCCAGATCCTGTGGCCCGGCCGGTACTACTTCCTCGCGTACGACTTCGACAGCGCGGCCCGCCCGGTCGCGCACGCGCTGACCGTCCAGGGTGCGGGGACCGGGGAGCCGCCCGAGCCCGTGGACGTGATCCGGCACACCCGGTCCGGCTTCTTCGTGCCCGACGACCGGCTGCACGCGGACGGCACGCACCTGGTGATCAACGACTCGGGCGTACTCAACGAGGCCGTGCTGCTCCCGGTGCGGCCGGGCACGACCGCCGCCGAGGTGGACGCGTTCTTCGCGGCGCTGCGCGAGGGCACCACACCGCCGTCGAACCCGATCATCGGCGGGGCGACCGGATCCCCGCCGCTGTCCCCCGGCCGTACCGCGCGGGTGGCGGCGTCGCTGCCGCCCGGCGGCTATGTGCTGTCCTCGTGGATCACGAGCAGCACGACGGGCCGGCCGCGCGTGTTCGACGGCTTCTACAAGCTGGTGACGCTGGCGTGAACCGCGCAGGTGACACCGTCGACGACTGGAAACCGCCGCCGATCGCGGTCGCCCGGGCGGCCAACCGGATCGTCCGGCCGCTGCTGCTGTCCCCGCTGCACGCGCTGGTCAGCCGCCGGCTGATGTTGCTGGAGTACACCGGCCGCCGCACCGGGAACCGCTACCGGATCCCGGTGGCCTACCGCCCCTGGGGCGAGGACGGCGAGCAGGTCCTCGCGACCAGCGTGGGCACCGGCTGGCCGGTCAACCTGCGCGGCGGCCGGCCGGTACGGCTGCTGGTGCGAGGGCGCTGGCGGACGGCCGAGCCGACCGTCGTGGAGCGCCCGGAGGAGGTCGCCGACCTGCTCGGCGACCTGGCCGCCCGGCAGGGTCCCCGCGCGGTCGCCACACTGCGCGTGGGCCTGCCGGGCGACAGGCAGCCCACCCGCGACGAGCTGCTGCTGGCCGGCACCCGCGTGCGGGTCGGACGGTTCCGGTTCACCGGCTGACGGCTGACGGCTTCGAGCCGGTCTGCACGAGAACTCGAGGCCTCACCAGAACGATCGACCCATGGCGAACAAGGAGGCACCGATGGCACACAGGACGCTCGTCGTCGCGAAGATGAAACCCGAGGATGCCGACGCGGTGGCCGAGGTCTGGGCCGAGTCGGACGCGACCGAACTGCCGTACATGGTCGGCGTCTCACGCCGCACCCTCTTCAGGTTCCACGGGCTGTACTTCCAGCTCGTCGAGGCGGAGCAGGACATCACCGAGAACCTGTACCGGGCGCGCAGCCACCCGCTGTACCAGGACATCCACACCAAACTCGCCCGGTTCATGACGCCGTACGACCCCGACTGGCGCGAGCCCAAGGACGCCATGGCCCAGGCCTTCTACACCTGGACGCCCAGCCGGTGAGCGAGACCGGTGCCGGCGTTCCCGGCCACGAGGAGAACAGAGTGACGGCCCCACCTGTGCGCAAGGTCAGCCGCGCCGAGGTCGAACCGAACCGGCGGCGCGGCGGAGACGTCCGCATCCTGCTCAGCCCGCGGACCGTCCAGTCGACGTCGGGATTCGGCGGGTCCCTGACGCTGGAGCCCGAGGAGTACGTGTGCGAGCACATCCACCCGTACTCCGAGGAGTTCGTGTACGTCGTCGGCGGGCAGCTGCGGATCCGGATCGGCGAGGAGCTGATCGACCTGGGCGAGGGCGACTCCGTCATGGTCCCCATCGGAGTGCGCCACCGCATGGTCAACCTCGGCAGTGAGCGGGCACAGGTGATCTTCCACCTGGCGCCGCTGGCACCGCGGCCCGAACTGGGCCATATCGACACGGAGTTCCTGCCGGACCGGTCCGACGCGCCGGCCCCGCCCGTCGGCGGTGCCCGATGAGCGCGCCACGGGTCGCCGTCACCGGGATCGGCGTGGTCGCGCCCGGGGGCGTCGGCCGGGAGGCGTTCTGGTCGATGCTCACCGCGGGGCGCACCGCCACCCGCCGGATCACCTTCTTCGACCCGGCCGGCTTCCGCTGCCAGGTGGCCGCCGAGGCCGACTTCGACGCCGCCGCACACGGGCTGGGCCCGCAGGAGATCCGGCGCATGGACCGTGCCGCCCAGCTGGCCGTCGTCGCCACCCGCGAGGCGCTGCTCGACTCGGGGCTCGACCCCGCCGCTCTGGACCCCGCCCGCACCGCGGTCACCGTGGGCAACGCGGTGGGGTGCACCATGGGCCTGGAGCAGGAGTACCGGGTGGTCAGCGACGGCGGCCGCAAATGGCTCGTCGACCACGAGTACGCGGTGCCGCACCTGTACGACTACCTCGCGCCCAGTTCGCTGGCCCGCGAAGTGGCGTGGGCGTGCGGGGCCGAGGGTCCGACCGCGGTGGTCTCCTCCGGCTGCACCTCGGGCATCGACGCGCTCGGGCACGCGACGGGGCTGTTGCGCGAGGGCAGCGCGGACGTGGTGATCGCGGGCTCCACCGACGCGCCGATCTCCCCCATCACCCTGGCCTGCTTCGACGCCATCAAGGCCACCTCGACCTTCAACGACCTGCCGGAATCGGCGTGCCGCCCGTTCGCCGGGGACCGGCGCGGGCTGATCCTCGGGGAGGGCGCCGCCTTCTTCGTCCTGGAGTCGCTGGCGGCGGCGCGCCGCCGCGGTGCGCACGTCTACTGCGAGATCGCCGGGTACGGCGGCCGCGCCAACGGCTACCACATGACCGGGCTGAAGCCGGACGGCCGGGAGATGGCGGAGGCGATCCGGGTGGCGCTGGACCAGGCGCGGCTGAACCCGGACGAGGTCGACTACGTCAACGCGCACGGCTCCGGCACCCGGCAGAACGACCGGCACGAGACCGCGGCCGTGAAGACGACGCTCGGCGAGCACGCGTACCGGGTGCCCATGAGCTCCATCAAGTCGATGGTGGGGCATTCCCTGGGCGCCATCGGGTCGATCGAGGTGGCCGCGTGCGCCCTGGCCATCGCGCACGACGTGGTGCCGCCGACCGCCAACCTGACCCGGCCCGATCCCGAATGCGACCTGGACTACGTCCCGGTGACGGCACGGGAGCACCGTACGGACGTGGCACTGTCCGTCGGCAGCGGGTTCGGCGGGTTCCAGAGCGCCATCGTGGTGGCCGACCCCGAGGCGGTGCCCGCATGACGGCCGTGGTCACGGGGCTGGGTGTGATGGCCCCCAACGGGACGGACACCGAGGCGTACTGGTCGGCGACGCTGGACCGCAAGAGCGGCATCGGGCGGATCGGGCGTTTCGACCCCACCGCGTATCCGGTCACGCTCGCCGGGGAGGTCACCGGCTTCGACCCGGCGGACCATGTGCCCAGCCGGCTGCTGGTGGAGACCTCCACCATGAGTCATCTGGCGCTCGCGGCCGGGGAGAGGGCGATGGCGGACGCCGGAGTCGTGCCGGCCGAACTGCCCGAGTACGAGATGGGCGTGGTCACGGCGAACGCCACCGGTGGCGTGGAGTTCGGTCAGCGGGAGCTGCAGAACCTGTGGAGCGGCACACCCTCGGACGTGGGCGCGTACATGTCGATCGCGTGGTTCTTCGCGGCGACCACCGGGCAGTTGTCGATCCGGCACAAGCTGCGCGGGCAGTGCGGTGTCGTGGTCAGCGAGCAGGCGGGCGGTCTGGACGCCGTCGGACAGGGCCGCCGGCTGCTGCGCGGCGGCCACCGGATGGTCATGGCCGGCGGGACCGAGTCGGCGATGTCACCGGCCGGCCTGGTCGCCCAGTTGCCCGGGCACCTCAGCCGCCGTGACGATCCCGCCCGGGCCTACCTGCCTTTCGACGCCGACGCGTGCGGTTATGTGCCGGGCGAGGGCGGAGCCATCCTGATCGTCGAGGACGCGCGGCGGGCCGCCGAGCGCGGAGCCCCTCACCGGTACGGCGAGATCGCCGGCTACGCCGCCACCTTCGACCCGGCCCCCGGGCTCGGCCGGCCGCCGACGCTGCGCGTGTGCGCCGAACGCGCCCTGGCCGACGCCGGGGTGAGCCCGGCGGACGTGGACGTCGTGTTCGCCGACGCCTACGGGGTTCCCGCACTGGACCGGGCGGAGGCCGAGGCCATCTCGGCCGTGTTCGGTCCCTGCGGCGTCCCGGTGACCGCGCCGAAGTCGATGACCGGGCGCCTGTACGCCGGGGCCGGCGCCCTCGACGTGGTGGCGGCTCTGCTCTCGGTCCGGGACGGCATCATCCCGCCCACCGCCAACGTGACCGAACCCGCCCCGGGCTACGACCTCGACCTCGTGCTCGACCGGCCCCGGCCCGCGCCGGTCCGTACCGCGCTGGTGCTCGCCCGGGGGCACGGCGGCTTCAACTCCGCCGTCGTGGTCCGCGCCCTGACGCACTGAACGACATCTCACACTCCAACTGGACTCAACTGGAGGAATCCATGCAGGACTTCACCCTGGACGACCTGCGCCGCGTGATGCGCGCAGCCGTGGGAGTCGACGACTCCGTCGATCTTGAATCGGACATCTCCGGCATCGAGTTCACCGAGCTGGGCTACGACTCGCTCGCCCTGCTGGAGATCGTCGGCAAGATCGAGAAGGAGTACGGCACGTCCGTCCCGGAGGAGGCGGTCCAGGAGCTGACCACGCCCGCGAAACTGGCCGAGTACGTCCGCCGGCAGCTCTCCGGGGCCGTGGCGTCATGAGCGCCCGTACCGAGTGCTCGGTGCGCGTCGAGGCGCCGATGGATCTGGTCTGGGACATGACGAACGACCTGGAGTCCTGGACGGAACTGTTCACGGAGTACGCGAAGGTGGAGGTCCTGGAGCGGGACGGCGACACCGTGCGGTTCCGGCTGACGATGCACCCGGACGAGAACGGCAAGGTCTGGAGCTGGGTCTCCGTGCGCACCGCCGACCCGGCGACCCGCACCGTACGGGCGCACCGGGTGGAGACCGGCCCGTTCGCCTTCATGCGCCTCTTCTGGGACTACCGCGAGGCCGACGGCGGCGTGGAGATGCGCTGGGTCCAGGAATTCCACGTCAGGGACGAGATGCCCTTCGACGACCAGGCCATGGCCGCGCACCTGGAGGAGAACAGCCCCGTCCAGATGGCGCACATCAAGGAACGCGTCGAAGCGGCCGCTCGGCGCACGGCCACCGCGCGGACGGGAGAGAAGCGATGACGAGTGCGCAACTGACCGATCGGAACGTGCTGGTGACGGGCGGTACCCGGGGCATCGGGCGAGCGATCGTGCTCACCCTGGCGCGGGCCGGCGCCAACGTCGTCACCTGCCACCGACAGGAGAACGAGGCGGCCTCGTCGCTGGCCCGCGAGCTGAAGGAGATACCCGGCGAGCACCAGGTGATCCGCGCGGACGTCGGCGACCCGGCGCAGGTGCGGCGGCTGCTGGAGGAGACGCGCGCCCGGCTGGGCTCGCTGGACGCCGTCGTCAACAACGCGGGCGTCATCAGTCACATCCCCTTCGAGGACCTTCCGCAGGAGGAGTGGCACCGGGTGATCGACACCCATCTCACGGCCGCCTACCTGGTGACGCAGCAGGCGCTGCCGCTGCTCGGACAGGGTGCCTCGGTGGTGAACGTCGGTTCCCGGGTGGCCACCGTCGGCCTTCCGCAGCGGGCGCACTACACCGCCGCCAAGGCCGGACTGATCGGGCTGACCCGGACGCTGTGCAAGGAGCTCGGCGGCCGGGGCATCCGGGTCAACCTGGTCGACCCCGGGGTGATCGAGACGGAGGCGGCGGCCGAACTCCCGCCCGAGCAGTACGAGGCGCTCCAGGCCCGCTACCGGGCGCTGACCTCACTGGGCCGGCTCGGCGCGCCGGACGAGGTGGCGGACGTGGTGCTGTTCCTCGTCGGCGACCTGTCGCGGTACGTGACCGGAACCGCCATCGCGGTGGACGGAGGGATCTGAGGATGGCGGACAACGACGAGCGCTTCCGGGTGCTCCTGCGGTTCGAGATCAACCCGGGGATGGAGGCCGACTTCGAGCGCACCTGGCTCTCCATCGGCAGCGTCATCACCGGCCATCCGGCCAACCTGGGCCAGTGGCTGATGCGCAGCGCCGAGGACGAGTCGGTCTACTACGTGATCAGCGACTGGGTGGACGAGGAGCGCTTCCGAGAGTTCGAGCACAGCGACGCCCATGTGGAGCACCGTACGAAGCTGCACCCGTTCCGGCGCGGCGGCGCGATGCACATCATGCGCGGGGTCCACTTCCTGCCCGCCCGCTCGGCCGCCCCCACCGGGGGCGCGCGATGACCGCGCGGGCCCGGGTGCTGCTGTGGCACCGGGCCCCGGCGGACGATCCCGGGGCGGTGGAGCGGGCGTACGAGCGGATCAGCCGCCATCTCGCGGGCACGCCCGGCCTGTTGGGCAACGAGTTGCTCAGGGCCGCCGACGATCCGGGGAGCCTGGTCGTCATGAGCGAGTGGGAGAGCCTCGCGGCCTTCCGGAGCTGGGAGAGGACCACGCAGCACCGGCCGTCCACCTCACCCCTGCGCCCGTACCAGGACCGCGGGCGGGACCGTTTCTTCGAGGTGTACGAGGTCGCCGCGGCCTTCGTGGAGGCTCCCCCGTGAGCTACGGCGACCTCTACATCGCCGGCACCGGCCGCTGGCTCCCCCCGGCGTTGACCGTGGCCGAGGCCGCCGGCCTGTGCCGGCGGCGGGCGCTGTGGCGTACCGAGGTCGAGGCGGTCCGGGTCTCACCGGGTGACTCCGGGCCCGAGATGGCGGCGCGGGCGGCCCGGGCGGCCCTTCGGCAGTCCGGTGCCTCCCCCGCCGAAATCGACCTGTTGCTGCACGCCACCACCTACTACCAGGGCCACGACATGTGGGCGCCGGCCTCCTACGTCCAGCAGGTGGCCCTGGGCAACGCCTGTCCGGCGATCGAGGTGCGCCAGATGTCCAACGGCGGTATGGCCGCCCTGGAGCTCGCCGCCGGTTACCTGCGGGGCGGGCCGGCTCGTGGGCAGGCCCTGATCACCACGGGGGACCGGTTCTGCCCGCCGGGCTTCGACCGGTGGCGCAGCGACGCCGGCACCGCCTACGGGGACGGCGGGACCGCCCTGGTGCTGTCGCGGCGTGGCGGTTTCGCGCGGGTGCGTGCCCTCGTGACGTACGCCGATCCGGGCCTGGAGCGGATGCACCGGGGCGACGACCCGTTCGGCGACGCACCGTTCGCGGTGCGCCAACCGGTCGACCTGGAGCCACCGCGGCGTGACTTCGTGGCCGCGACGGGCCTCGACACCGTGCTCGGCAGGATCGACGACGGCCAGCGGGCGGTGCTCAAGCGCTGTCTGTCCGAGGCCGGGGTGGAGTCGGCGGACCTGGACTGGTTCGTTCTGCCGCACCTGGGACGGCCCCGGCTTCAGGCGCACTTCCTGGGGCCGCTGGGCATCGACGTGGACCGGACCACGTGGTCGTGGGGCCGTCGGGTCGGTCATCTGGGCGCCGGGGACCAGTTCGCGGGGTTCGGGCACCTGGTGGACTCCGGCGCGCTGGCCCCCGGTCAGCTGTGTCTGCTGGCCGGGGTGGGCGCCGGTTTCTCGTGGACCTGCGCGGTCGTCGAGCTGCTGCGCCGGCCGGAGACCGAGGGCGCGGGGAGCGGGCGGTGAGGGGGCGGGGTCGTACCGGCTTCCTGGGTCAGCCCCGCTGGTTCGGCACGCTGTTCGTGGTCGACCTGTGGGAGCGCTTCAGCTTCTACGGCATGCTGGCGATCCTCTACCTCTATCTCGTGGCGGACCCGGACGAGGGCGGCCTCGGCCTGCCGGAGGCGGACGCCGCGGCGCTGTCCGGCCTCTACATGGCCCTGGTCTTCATGTCGGCGCTGCCGGGCGGCTGGCTGGCCGACCGCGTCTTCGGCGCCCGCCGGGCCACGTTGTACGGCGGGCTGCTCATCACCGCGGGGCACGCGCTGCTCGCGGTGCCGGCCGTCGGGTGGCTGTATCCGGGTCTTGGCCTGGTGATCGCGGGCAGCGGCCTGGTCAAACCCGGCATGGCGGCGATGGTCGGCCGGATGTACGAGGGGCGCCCCGAGCGCCGGGAGGCGGCGTTCTCCCTCTTCTACATGAGCATCCAGGTCAGTGCGCTGATCGCCCCGCTGGTGACCGGTTTCCTCGGTGAGACGGTCCACTGGCACCTCGGGTTCGGCGCCGCCGCCCTGGGCATGATCGTCGGCGTGGTCTGCTACGTGGCGGGTTGGTCGGGCTTCGGCGAGGTGGGCGCGCGGCCGGAACGTCCCACGGCCCCCGGGGAGTTGCGGCGGGTGCTGCGCCGGGCCGGGCTGCTCGGCGGACTGCCCGCGCTGGCCGTGGTGGTGGGCGCGGTGACCGGCGCGCTGCCCCTTCAGCGGGTGCTGATGCTGGTCGGACTGGTCGTGCTGACCGCCCCGGTGCTGTACTTCCGCGCGTTGCTGCGGGCCCCGGCGGTCGGGCCGACGGAGCGGGTGCGGCTGCGGGCCCTGGCATGGATGCTGTCGGCCTCCTCCGTGTTCTGGCTGTTGTTCGCCCAAGGGCCCGCGCTGCTCAATCTGTTCGCGCGGGACGAGGTGGACCGGACGGTGGGGGCGTTCCGGGTTCCGGCCAGTTGGTTCCAGTCGGTGCAGCCGTTGTTCCTGCTGGTGCTGTCACCCCTCGCGGCGGCCCTGTGGGTGCGTATGGGGCGCCGGGTGGGCGCGCCGGCCAAGTTCGCCGGCGGGCTGCTGCTGGGCGGGGGCGCGTTCGTGGTGATGGCCCTGGCGGCAACCGGCGCCACGCAGGGAAGGGTGTCGCCGCTGTGGCTGGTCGTGGTCTATCTGCTGCTCGTGTGCGGGGAGTTGGCCGTCGCGCCGATCGGGCTGAGCCTCGCCGCCGAAGTGGCCCCGCCCGGCTTCACCGGTCGGTTGCTGGGCCTGTTCTGGTTGTTCGCGGCTGTCGGTGCGGCGAGCGGCGGCCAGCTCGCCCGGCTGGCGGACGTCGTCCCCGACTCCGTGTACTACGCGCTGCTGGCCGTGTTGGGGCTGCTGGCGGGCACGGGGCTCACCCTGGCGTCGAGGCCACTGCACGGCCGTCTCGCGACCCAGGCCGAAGCGGGGGCACGCGCACCGACAAGGAGCAAGCGGTGAGGGGAAGTTGGGTACGGAGATCGCCTACTCTTCCCCATAGGTAGAAGCCCTACATGTAGGCTGCCTGTCAAGGAAAAGAGGGTCGGTCGCCCAGGGCGAGTACGCCCGGCACGGCACACCGGCGGCCGCTCCCACCATCAGTGAGGAGTTTGGGATGTCCCTGACCCGTCGGAAGCTGCTGCGGCTCGCCTCGGGCGCCGCCCTGGCGCTGCCCGTCGCGTCCGCCCTGACCGGCTGCCAGGACGAGGGAGGGAGCACCGGCGCGTTACGCAAGAGCGGGGGCAAGGCACCGACCCCGTTCAAGGTCCCGCTGCCCCTCCCGCCCGTACTCGAGCCCTCGAGAACCGAAGGGGGCGTCGACTACTACGACATCGTCCAGAGGCCGGCCCAGGTGGAGATCGTTCCCGGGACGAAGACGGAGATCTGGGGCTACAACGGCCTGTTCCCCGGGCCCACGCTCTCCACCCGCAGCGGCCGGCCGATCGTCGTGCGGCACGCCAACCAACTTCAAGTGCCGGTCGCCGTCCATCTGCACGGCGGCAAGACTCCCCCCGAGCACGACGGCTTCCCGACCGACCTGATCCTGCCGAGGAGCGGCTGGGAGGGCGGCGGTCACGACGCTCACGGCGGCGACACCGCCCAGGGCAGCCGGGAGTACCGCTACCCGCTCCAGCAGCCGGCCGCCACGCTCTGGTACCACGACCACCGGATGGACTTCACCGGCCCGCAGGTCTACTTCGGCCTCGCCGGCTTCCACCTCGTCCACGACGACGAGGAGGAGGCCCTTCCGCTCCCCAAGGGCGAGCGGGACATCCCGCTGATGATCTGCGACCGGTCGTTCACGGCGGACGGCGCCTTCGACTACCCGTCCCTCGACCCCGGCCTCAAGGGCGAACACGGTGTCACCGAGGACTTCATGGAAGGCGTGCTCGGCGACGTCATCCTCGTCAACGGCGCGCCCTGGCCCGTCCTCGAGGTCACCAACACCCGTTACCGCTTCCGCCTGCTCAACGCCTCCAACGCGCGCCGCTACCGGCTCGCCCTCGACCCCGGCCCGCAGTCGGGCAGCGCCTTCGTACAGGTCGGCAGCGACGTGGGACTGCTGGGCCGGCCGATCGGGCACGACGAGATCCAGCTGGCGTCGGCCGAACGCTTCGACGTCGTGGTGGACTTCTCCAAGTTCCCCGTCGGCACGAAGATCGACATGATCAACAAGCTGGACGACGGCGACGCCGGCAAGGTCATGCGCTTCCATGTGGTGCGCAAGGCCTCGGACGAGAGCCAAGTGCCCAGCAAGCTGGTGGACTTCGAACCGCTCAGCCGCTCCTCGGCCACCGTGACCCGCAAGTTCGACTTCAACCAGCGCAGCGACGACGGCTGGGACATCAACGGGCAGATGTACGACCCCCAACGGGACGACGCCGTGCCCGAACTCGGCGCGACGGAGATCTGGCGCTTCGACGGCGACGCCCACCACCCGATCCACCTGCACCTCGCCCACTTCCAGGTCCTCAGCCGCAACCAGAACGCCCCGGGTCCCTACGACTCCGGGTGGAAGGACACCATCGACCTCCAGTCCGGCAAGGAGATGGAGATCATCGCCCGCTTCACCGGCTATCGGGGCAGGTACGTCTTCCACTGCCACAACCTGGAGCACGAGGACATGGGCATGATGGCGAACTTCCGTGTGAAGTGACCTCGCCGCGAGGCGAGGCACCGGCCCCCCCAGGCGCCCGAGCGTGGTTCGAGCCGTCCTTCACGGCGCCCTGGCACGCTCCCCGGGATCGCGGGCCCCGGTCGGGGGCCCGGCACTCACGGAAGGGGTCCGAGGTGCGCGACGACACCACATCCGTCCTGGTCGTGGGCGGCGGCCTGGTCGGTCTGTCCACGTCGTTGTTCCTGTCCCGGCACGGCGTCGACCACATCCTGGTCGAGCGGCACGCCAGGACGTCCATCCACCCACGGGCATGGGGCCTGTACCCACGCACCCTGGAACTGTTCGACGCCCTCGGCGTGAGTGACGACCTGCTGACCGAGGCCGCCGGCTTCGCCGGACACACCCTCAACGGCAAGGTCGAGTCCCTGACCGGGCGAGAGCTGTCCATGACCCGCGTCCCGGAGCCCGAGGACGTGAGCGACATCAGACCCGTCGCGCGCATCCTCTCCCTGAGCCAGGACCGGATCGAGCCGATCCTGCTGCGCCGGGCCCGCGAGTTCGGCAACGAGCTGCGCTTCGGCACCGAACTGCACGCGCTGGAACAACACGCCGACCGCGTCACCGCCACCCTCCGCGACCGGGAGACCGGCGCCGAACGGCGCGTCACCGCCCGGTACCTGATCGCGGCCGACGGCGCCCACAGCCCCGTACGAGAGCGCCTCGGCATCGCCCGGCAGGGGCGGGGCACACTCCGCCACCAGATCAGCATCGTCTTCCGGGCCGATCTGCGCGGCCCGCTGCGCGGGCGCCGGTTCGCCGTCTGCCGGATCGCGGGCCCTGAGGTGGACGGCGTGTTCGGGCACGACGACACGCTGGAACGCGGCACGCTCATCGTCACCCACGACCCGCGGACCGAACCGTTCGACACGTACACCCCCGAGCGCTGCGCCGAGTTGGTCCGGGCCGCCGTCGGCGTGCCCGACCTGCCCGTGACCGTCCTCAGCACGCTGCCCTGGGAGATGGCCGCGCTGGTGGCCGAACGGTACACAGAGGGCCGGGTGTTCCTCGTGGGCGACGCCGCCCACGTCATTCCGCCGGTGGGCGGCTACGGCGCCAACACCGGCATCCAGGACGCGCACAACCTCTCCTGGAAACTCGCCGCGGTGCTCGCCGGCCAGGCCGGTGAAGCGCTGCTCGGCACCTACGACGCGGAACGCGGGCCGGTCGCCCGGGCGACCATGCGCCAGGCGGCGCTGCGGCTCGCGGCCCGGGCGGGCTCCGGCGACGGGCCGCGGGAGACGTCCGTCGCCGACCCCCTCAGCGTCATGTTCGGGTACCGCTACCGCTCCCCCGCGGTGATCGCCGATGACGACGAACGGGACGGCGACGCACCGGACTTCATCGATCCCCACACCCTGTCCGGCGCCCCCGGCACCCGCGTCCCACACCTCTGGCTGGACACGGACGGCGGCCGTATGGTGTCCACGCTCTCCCTGGCGGACCGCCGCCCCCTGCTCATCGCCGGCGCCAAGGCCACCGAGTGGTACGACAGCGCGCTCGCCGTGACGCGACGCACCGGCGTCCGCCTCGACGCCCTGCGGATGGGCGACGGCGTGCGAGAGCGGGAACGGTCCTGGCACGACGCGCTGGGGGTCACGGAGAACGGAGCGGTACTGGTCCGCCCCGACGGCTTCGTCGGCTGGCGCGCATCCGCTGCCCAGCCCTCCCCCGACCGGGTCCTGGACACCGTCGTGGCCCGGATCCTCGCCCGCGCGACCGCCTGAGCGGCGACGAGCCCCTCCCCCACCAGCGGTCCTTCAGACGTTTTCCACGCCCCGCCCGCACGATCGGCAACCACAGCGATCCGACCCAGCGAGGGAGATCACCATGAGCACCGCCGCAGCCGGGCCGGCGGCACCCGCCGCACGCTCCGACGCGATCGCGGTGATCGGCATGGCCTGCCGACTGCCCGGTGCCCCGGACCCCGGCTCCTTCTGGGAGTTGCTGCGCACCGGCCGTGACGCCATCACCGACGCACCCGCCGAGCGCTACGGCGAACTGGTGCCGTCCGCTCCGCCCAGGGGCGGATTCCTCACCGACGTGGCCGGTTTCGACGCCGGCTTCTTCGGCATCGCCCCTCGCGAGGCCGCCGCCATGGACCCGCAGCAGCGGCTGACACTGGAACTGGCCTGGGAGGCCCTGGAGGACGCCTTCGTCGTGCCCGGCAGCCTCAGAGCCTGTGTCACCGACACCGGGGTCTTCGTCGGAGCGATGGCGGACGACTACGCGCAACTGACCCACGCACGGGGCGCCTTCGCCGTCAGCCCGCACACACTTCCGGGCATCAGCCGCGGCGTCATCGCCAATCGGCTCAGCAACGTACTGGGCCTGGGCGGTCCCAGCCTCACCGTGGACACCGGTCAGTCCTCCGGCCTGGCCGCGGTGCACCTGGCCTGCGCCGCACTGTCGCGCGGGGACAGCGGCATCGCGCTCGCGGGAGCGGTGCACCTCAACCTCGCACCCGGCAGCGTGCTGGCGACCACGCGGTTCGGGGCGCTGTCGCGGGACGGACGCTGCCACACCTTCGACGCGCGCGCCAACGGATACGTGCGGGGCGAGGGCGGCGTCCTGCTGGTGCTCAAGCCGCTCGCCCGGGCGCTCGCCGACGGTGATCGCGTCCACTGCGTCGTCCTCGGCTCGGCCATGAACAGCGACGGCGGCCCCGACCCGCTGACCGTGCCGGGCCGCCGGGCCCAGGAGGACGTGCTGCGCCGCGCCTGCGCGGCGGCCGGCGTCGTGCCCGGGCAGGTGCAGTACGTCGAGCTGCACGGCACCGGCACCCGCGCCGGCGACCCGGTGGAGGCCGCGGCCCTCGGTGCCGTGTTCGGCGGCGGCCGGGCACCCGCCGACGCCCTGCGCGTCGGCTCGGCCAAGACGAACGTCGGGCACCTGGAAGGGGCCGCCGGCCTGGTGGGCCTGCTCAAGACGGCCCTGTGCGTACGCCACCGGCAACTCGCCCCGAGCCTGAACTTCACCACCCCGCACCCCGACATCCCGCTCACCGGCCTCGGCCTGCGCATGCAGACCGCGCTCACCGACTGGCCCCGCCCCGACGGACCGCCGCTGGCCGGCGTGTCGTCGTTCGGCATGGGCGGCGCGAACTGCCACGTCGTGGTCACGGCGCCACCCGCTCAAGCACCACCGCACCCGGAAACCTCCCGCGCGGACGTTCCCCTGCCCGTGCCGTGGCTGCTCTCGGCCCGCACCACTCCGGCCCTGCGGGCCCAGGCCCGCGCCCTGCTCGACCACCTGCGCCGGATCCGCGCGCCGGAGCCCGTGGACGCCGCCCGCACCCTGGCGACGGCCCGCACCCACCACGAGCACCGGGCCGCGCTGCTCAGCACCGACGGGTTGCCGCCGATGGAGGCGCTGGAGGCCCTCGCCGAGGGGCGCCCCGGCCCACGGGGGACGCGCGGCCGGTCCGGCGCCGGGGCCGGGCTCGCCGTCCTGTTCACCGGGCAGGGCGCCCACTGGCCCGGGGCGGGACGCGGACTGTACGCGGTCTTCCCCGCCTTCGCGCAGGCCCTGGACGAGATCTGCGGCCACTTCGACCCCCACCTCGACCGACCGCTGCGCGACCTGATGTTCCCCACTGCGGACGACGACCCCGCCGCAGCCGATCTGGCCCAGCGCACCGACTACGCGCAACCGGCCCTGTTCGCCCTCCAGACCGCCCTGCTAAAGCTGCTCGGAACCTGGGGCGTCAGGCCGACCGTGCTCGCCGGGCACTCCGTCGGCGAACTGGCCGCCGCGCACGCCTCGGGCGTGTTCTCGGCACGGGACGCGGCAGCGCTGGTCGCGGCCCGTGGCCGGCTGATGCGGCGGGCCGGGGGCGAGGGCGCGATGCTCGCCGTACAGGCGACCGAGGACGAGATGCGGGCCCTGCTGCCGGAAGTCCCGGGCGCGTGGGACATCGCCGCCGTCAACAGCCCGGAGTCCGTGGTCGTCTCGGGCGAGAGGGAGGCCGTCGAGCGGGTGGCGGCGCACTGGACCGCGCGGGGGCGCAGAGCCCGGCGGCTGCGCGTCGGCCACGCCTTCCACTCCCCGCTGATGGAACAGGTCCTGGAGGACTTCCGGCGCGTGGCGGCCGGCATCGACTACCTCCCGCCCCGGATCCCGGTCGTCTCGAACGTCACGGGCGGGTTGGCGACCGCCGAGCAGTTGTGCTCCCCGGACTACTGGACGCGGCACATCAGGGCCACCGTCCGGTTCGCCGACGGCGTCCGCACGCTCGACGCGCACGGGACCGGAGCCTACGTGGAGCTGGGCCCGGAGCCCGCCCTGACCGGTCAGGCCGCCCGCGGTCTGCCGCCCGTCGACTCCGAGGAGACCCCGGCGCCGACGCTGACCGCCACGCTCCGGCCGGGCCACGACGAGCCCACGGCGCTGCTGACCGCGGTCGGCCGCCTGCACGCGGCGGGGCAGCACGTCGACTGGTCGGCCCTGTTCGGCCCGGGACCGCGCGCGGACCTGCCGACGTACGCCTTCCAGCGCAGCCCCCACTGGCTGCCGGACGGACCCACCGCCACCCGCACCGCGCCCGCCTCCATCCCGTATACGGACGGTCCGCCGGAAGCGTCACAGCCGCCGCGGGAGACGACCGAACAGCCTTACTGGCAGCGCGCGTTGGCGGGCCGTGCCGGTCAGGACCGGTACCGCACCGCTCTGCACCTGGTGCGGTCCGAAGCCGCGGCCGTACTCGGGCATCCGGGGCCGACCGCCGTCGAACCGCACCGCTCCTTCCGGGACACCGGCTTCGACTCGGTCACCGGCGTGGAGTACCGGGACCGGCTGGCGGAGCTCACCGGACTGCGGCTGCCGACGACCCTCGTCTTCGACCGTCCCACCCCCGCCGACCTCACCGAACACCTCCTCGCCGAGGCGTCGCGCACCGAGCGGCAGACCCCTTCGCCCGCGTTGGCGGCCCTCGACCGGCTGCGGACGGCGCTGCGCGAGGAGCCGCCGGATCCCGTGGCGGGCGAGCGGCTCGCCGACGGTCTGCGGGAGCTGCTGTCCGGCCTTGCGCACACCACGGGCGCGCCCGCCCTGCCTTCCTCCGTGCCCGCCGACGTCACCGACCTCACCGACCTGACCGAGAAGATCGGAACCGCCACCGATGACGAAATCTTCGCCCTCATCGATCACGAGTTCGACGCCTGACGAGGACAGGCTGCGCGCCTATCTGAAACGGGCCACCCAGGAGCTGTACCGGACCCGGCAGCAGCTGGCCGAGCTCCAGGACCGGGACCGCGAACCCCTCGCCGTCATCGGGATGGCCTGCCGGTTTCCGGGCGGTGTGCACGGCCCGGCGGACCTGTGGCGCCTGGTCTCCTCCGGCACCGACGCCATCTCGCCGTTCCCGGCGAACCGGGGCTGGCGGACGGACGAGCTGTACGACGCGGACCAGGACACCCAGACCCCCGGCCGCACGTACACCCGCCTCGGCGGCTTCCTGCACGACGCCGACGAGTTCGACGCGGAGTTCTTCGGGATCAGCCCGCGCGAGGCGCTGGCCATGGACCCCCAGCAGCGGCTGCTGCTGGAGAGCGCCTGGGAGGCGCTGGAGCACGCGGGCATCGACCCGACCGGGCTGCGGGACAGCCGTACGGGCGTGTTCGCCGGGCTCACCGCCCAGGAGTACGCGTCGCTGACCCGGACAGGCGACGAGGGCGTCGAGGGCTACCTGCTGTCCGGCACCACCGTGAGCGTCGCCTCCGGACGTCTCGCCTATACCCTCGGCCTGCGCGGACCCGCCGTCACGGTCGACACCGCCTGCTCCTCCTCGCTGGTCGCGCTGCACCTGGCCGCCCGCTCGCTCCGCGCCGGCGAGTGCGAACTCGCGCTCGCGGGCGGGGCGTGTGTGATGGCCGGGCCGGGGATGTTCCTGGAATTCAGCCGGCAGCAAGGGCTGGCTCCGGACGGCCGGTGCAAGCCGTTCGCGGCCGCCGCCGACGGCACCGCCTGGGCCGAAGGAGTGGGCCTGCTCGTCCTGGAACGGCTGTCGGCGGCCCGGCGCAACGGACACCGGGTACTCGCGCTGGTACGGGGATCCGCCGTCAACCAGGACGGCGCCAGCAACGGTCTGACCGCCCCGAGCGGGCCGGCGCAGGAGCGCGTCATCCAAGACGCCCTGCGGGCCGCCGGGCTCGCCGCCGAGGACGTCGACGCGGTGGAGGCCCATGGCACGGGCACCCGGCTCGGGGACCCGATCGAGGCCCGTGCGCTACTGGCCGTCTACGGCCGCGAGCGGCCCGCCGACCGACCCCTGTGGCTGGGCTCGCTCAAGTCCAACATCGGGCACGCGCAGGCGGCCGCCGGAATCGGCGGTGTCATCAAGATGGTCCAGGCGCTCCGCCACGGGCAACTGCCGCCCACCCTGCACGTGGACGCGCCCACCCCGCACGTGGAGTGGGCGCGGGGCGGCGTGGAACTGCTCACCGAGGCCCGCCCGTGGCCCCACGTCGACCGGCCGCACCGGGCCGGCGTCTCCTCTTTCGGCATCAGCGGCACCAACGCGCACATGATCCTGGAAGCGGCGCCCGCGCCCGATCCGGTGGCTCCACCCACCGTCCGGGCGGACAGCGACCCGGTGCCTCCACCCGCCGACCGGGCCGACACCGACCCGGTGGCCCCGCACGCCCACCGGGCCGACACCGACCCCCTGCCCCCACCCACCCACCGGACAGACACCGACCCCCTGCCCTGGCCGCTGTCCGCCCGTACCGAACCGGCCCTCGTCCAGCAGGCCGCGCGGCTCGCCGACGCCCTGGCGGACACCGGGACCCCGCCGCACGCGGCCGACGTCGGGCACGCGCTGGCCGGCACCCGGGCCGCCCTCGAACACCGCGCGGTGGTGCTCGCCGGCGACACGGCCGGCTTCCGCGAGCTGCTCACCGGCCTGGCCCACGGGGAGGACTCGCCGGGGGTGGTCCGCGGCAGGGCGAAAGCGGGCCGCACCGTGTTCGTCTTCCCCGGGCAGGGCTCGCAGTGGCCCGGGATGGCGCGCGAACTGCTGGACGCGTCACCGGTCTTCCGGGAGCGGGTCCGGCAGTGCTCCGCGGCGCTCGCCCCGCACATCGACTGGTCGCTGACCGACGTACTGACCGGTGCCCCCAAGGCTCCGCCGCTCGACCGGGTCGACGTGGTGCAGCCCGTGCTCTGGGCGGTGATGGTCTCGCTGGCGGAGGTGTGGCGCGCTCACGGTGTGGTGCCCGACGCGGTCGTCGGGCACTCCCAGGGGGAGATCGCCGCCGCGTGCGTGGCGGGCGCCCTCTCGCTCCAGGACGCCGCGCGGGTGGTCGCCCTGCGCAGTCGCGCGCTGGTCCCGCTCACGGGAACGGGAGGCATGGCCTCGGTCGCGCTGCCCGCCGACCGGGTACGCGACCGGCTCGCCGACCCCCGGCTGACCGGCCGGGTGCATGTCGCGGGCGTCAACGGACCGGCGGCCACGGTGATCGCGGGCCCGGCGCCGCTGCTGGCCGCACTGGTCGCCGAGTGGGACGCCGGGGGTGTGCACGCGCGCGTGGTCCCGGTGGACTACTCCTCCCACACCCCGGACATGGAGGTGCTGCGCACCGACGTACTGGAGGTGCTGGCCGACATCACCCCGCGCCGGCCCGAGGTTCCCGTGTACTCGACCCGCACCGGCGCTCTGCTCGACGACGGCACGCCCATGGACGCCGTGCACTGGTTCGACAGCCTGCGCAGTCCGGTGCGGTTCCACGACGCCGTCACCGCTCTGATCGACGCGGGTCACGAGCTGTTCGTCGAATGCAGTCCGCACCCGGTGCTGACCATCGCCGTCCAGGACACCCTCGACTCCGCCGACGCCGCGGGAACGGCCCTGGGCACCCTGCACCGGGGCGACGGCGGCCGACGCAGGCTGCTCACCTCACTCGCGCAGGGCCATGTCCACGGCGCGAGCGTCGACTGGTCGACGCTCCTGCCGCCCGGCCGACCGGACACGGTGGAGCTGCCCACGTACGCCTTCCAGCGGCGCCGTCACTGGCTGGCCCAGCCCCCGGCCGCCGGGGACCCCGGTCGGCTCGGTGTGGCGGCGACCGGGCACCCGCTGCTCGGCGCCGCGCTCGACGCGGCCGCCGACGAGGGACTGCTGCTCACCGGCCGGCTCTCGGCGGCCGGGCAACCCTGGCTCGCCGACCACGTCGTCCACGACACGGTGCTGCTGTCGGGCACCACGCTGGTCGACTTCGCCCTGCACGCCGCCGACCGGCTCGACGGGCTCGTCCTGGACGATCTCGTCCTGGAGGCCCCCCTCGTCCTGCCCGCGACCGGCGCGGTGGACGTCCAGTTCGCCGCCACCGGGGCCGACGACACCGGCCGCCGCACCCTCACCGTGCACTCCCGTGCCGCCGGACCCGGGCACGAGACGCCGGCCCCGTGGACCCGGCACGCCTCCGGCTCGCTGGTACCGCCCGCCGGCCCGCCGGAGCCCGCGACGGCAGCCGCGTCGTGGCCGCCGGCCGGAGCCGAGCCGTTGGACGTCGCCGGCGCCTACGACCGGCTGGCGGCAGCCGGCTACCGCTACGGTCCCGCTTTCCGGAACCTGCGCGCCGCATGGCGACACGGCGAGGAGCTGTACGCCGAGGTCCGGCTCGCCCCGGACACCGACGTCACCGGATTCGCCGTCCATCCCGCGCTGCTGGACTCGGCGTTGCACGCGCTCGTCCTGCACGCCCTGGGCCAGGCGGCGGACGAAGGGCAGATCCTGCTGCCGTTCTCCTTCACCGGGGTGCGCACGCACGCGGTGGAGGCGGACGAGGTGCGCGTGGTGGTGACACCGACCGGGCCGCACCGGGCACAGTTGCTGCTCACCGACTCCCTCGGTGCGCCGGTGGTCACGGTCCGTGAGGTGACCCTGCGCCGGACGCCGCGTTCCGCGGTCCCGGCCACGGACCGGCCGCCGCAGGACGCCCTGTTCGAGGTGACCTGGCAGCCGGTGCCCGTCGCAGCGCCGGATGCCGACCTCCGCTGGGCGGTGCTCGGCGCCGCCCATCCGGCGCTGCCGCAGGCGCCGGCCCACGCCGACCCCTCGGCGCTCTCCTCGGCGCTCGAAGCGGGCGCTCCCGTACCCGACCTGGTGGCGGTCTTCTGGCCGCACCGCCCGGGAGAGCCCGCACCCCACGGGAGCGACCCGGTGGCGGCCGCCCACGAGGCCGCCCATCGCGCGCTGGCCCTCGTCCAGGACCTGCTGGCCGAGGACCGGGTGCGCTCCACGAGAGTGGTGATCGTGACCCGGGGCGCGGTCGCCGCGGGCCCCGCCGCCCCCGCCCCGGACCTCGTGACCGCCACCGTGTGGGCCTTGTTGAGGAGTGTGCAGAGCGAACATCCCGGCCGGTTCACGCTCCTCGACCTGGAGGACGGCCACGCCGAGGAGGACTGGACGGCCCGCCTGTCCACCGCCGTGTCGGCCGGTGAGCCGCAACTGGCGTGGCGTGATTCCGCCTGGCACGCGCCCCGTCTCACGGCGGCACCGCCGCGCGGGACGCTGTCGGCACCGCCCGGCGGAAGCCGGCACCTGGACGTCCGTACGCCGGGCACGCTGGAGGGGCTGGCCCTGGTCCCGGACGACCACGCGACGCGGCCACTCGGCGCCCTGGAGGTCCGCGTGGCCATGCGGGCGGCGGGCGTGAACTTCCGTGACGTCGTCGTGGCGCTGGACATGCTCGCGGGGCAGGAGGGGATGGGCCTGGAAGGCGCCGGCGTCGTCCTGGAGACGGGGGCGGGCGTGGAGGACCTCCGACCCGGCGACCATGTCCTGGGCCTCATGTCCGAGGGTGCGTTCGGGCCTGTGGCCATCGCCGACCGGCGCACGCTGGCGCGGATACCGGACGGCTGGTCCTTCGTAGGGGCCGCCACGGTGCCGGTGGTGTACCTGACCGCGTACCACTGCCTGGTCGAGCTGGCCGGGGTCGGCCCCGGCGACCGGGTCCTGGTGCACTCCGGGGCCGGCGGGGTCGGCCTCGCGGCCATCCAGCTCGCCCGGCACCTGGGCGCGGAGGTCTTCGCGACGGCGTCTCCCGCCAAGTGGGACACGCTGCGCGCGGCGGGCGTCCGCGACGACCACATCGCCGGCTCCCGCACCGACTCCTTCGAGGCGGCGTTCCGGCAGGTCACCGGCGAGGCCGGCATGGACGTCGTGCTCAACTCGCTCACCGGCCCGCTGCTCGACGCGTCGCTGCGGCTCCTGGGGCCCTGTGGCCATCTGATCGAGATCGGCAAGACCGACATCAGGGACCCCCAGGAGGTCGGCCGACGTCATCCGGGCGTCCGCTACGAGGTCTTCGACCTGCTCCGGGCCGAGCCGGGCCATGTCGGACGGATGCTCACCGACGTCCTCGACCTGTTCGACAGGGACGCGCTCACCCCGCTGCCGGTGACCACCTGGCCTTTGCGAGAGGGCGTACGGGCCCTGCGGCACCTGGCCCAGGCCCGGCACACCGGCAAGATCGTGCTGACCCTGCCGCCCGGTTTCGACCCCGGCGGCACGGTCCTGCTCACCGGGGGCACCGGCACACTGGGCCGGCTGCTGGCCCGCCACCTCGTGACCGAACACGGCGTACGGCACCTGCTGCTGGCCGGGCGCAGCGGCGCGGGCGCCGACGGGGCCGCCGAACTGGCCGAGGAGTTGGCCTCGTTCGGCGCCCGGGTCTCCTTCGCCGCCTGCGACGTGGCGGATCGCCCGGCGGTCGCCGCCCTGCTGCGGGACATCCCGGACGCCCATCCGCTCACCGCGATCGTGCACGCGGCGGGCGTCCTCGCGGACGGCACCGCCGAGACGCTCACGCCGGACGCCGTGGACCGGGTGCTGCGCCCGAAGGCGGACGCGGCCTGGCATCTGCACGAACTGACCCGGGGTATGCGGCTGTCGGCCTTCGTGAGCTTCTCCTCGGTGGTCGCCACCCTCGGCTCCGGGGGACAGGCGAACTACGCGGCGGCCAACTCCTTCCTGGACGCGCTGGCGCACCGGCAGCGCGCCGAGGGCCTGCCGGGCGTCTCGCTCGGCTGGGGGCTGTGGGCGCCGTCGGGCGGCATGACCGGGCATCTGTCGCAGGCCGACCGGGCCCGGATGGGCCGGGGCGGTGTCGCGCAGCTCTCGGTCGCGGACGGACTGGCCCTGTTCGACGCCGCGTTGGCGGCGGACGGGGCTCATGTTCTGCCGGTGCGGTGGGACCGGTCGGCGCTGCGCTCCCTCGCCGAGCGCGACAGCCTGCCGCCGTTGCTGCGGGAGCTCGGCGGCGTCCGTCCGCCGGCCCGGCGCACGGCCCGGCAGGCGGACGCCGGGGGCGGGCCCGCCTGGTCCCGGCAGCTGGCGGCGCTGTCCGCCGACCGGCACCGCGAGACTCTGTCGGAGCTGCTGCTCGCCGAGGTGGCGGCCGTGCTCGGGTACGGCGAGGGCGAGGAGATCGACATCGACCTGTCGTTCAAGGACATGGGGTTCGACTCGCTGGCCGGGGTCGAGTTGCGCAACAGGCTGACGTCGGCGACCGGGCTGCGGCTGCCGGCCACAGTGGTCTTCGACCACCCGACCGTCCCCGACCTGGTCGACCACCTGCTCGGCGGCCTCGTCCCGCCCTCGCCCGCGGCGGGCGACTGACTCCGGGAACATGCTCTGCGAACCTGCTCCGCGCAGGGGGCAGTACGGGCGGCGGGCCGTCGGTTCCACCCCGGGAGCCGACGGCTCGGAGTCCGGTTCAATACGCTTCTCCGGGTACCCGAAGCGCCGGTCGACCACGTGCCCCGACCGTGAGAAGGATGGCCGGGTCAGGGACAGGTCAGGGACATCCCCGGTCGGGAGCTGTTGCCAACTGCCTATAATTGGACCGCACGCGACGGAGGAACTCCAGGGAGACCCGGGTGATTGACCGATACGTCGCAGAGCTCGACCAGGCCTTGCGCGGCCCACGAGCGGTGAAGGCGGACATGATCGCCGAGGCTCGCGACAGCCTCTTGGACGCGGCCGAGGTGTACGAGGAGACCGGCCTCGACCGCGAGAGAGCCGAGCGGTGCGCCGTGGACGACTTCGGTTCCGTCCAGCTCATCGCTCCCGAGTACCAGGTCGAGCTGGGTCTTGCCCAGGGCCGTCGTACGGCGCTGTTGATCTGCGCCGTTCTGACCGTCCAGCCGGTGGCCTGGTGGGGGTTGCTGCATCTCGCCGGGCAGGGCGCGGACGACTCCGGAAGTACCGGCTACGCGCTGATCAACACCGTGGTGCGGTGGACCGGCGCCGGTGCCATCGTCATGGCACTGGCGGTGGTGATCGCGACGGGTGCCGGGGTGCGCTATCTGGGGCCGGCGTCTCGCCTCGTGCGGGTGGCCGGTGTCTTCGCCTGCGCCGTCAGTGTCGTGTTCGCCGTGCTGGGGCTGCTGCTGACCCTCTACAGCCCGGCCACGGACTCGCTCCTGGGGATCACCGGGCTGCCGGGCACCGCGCTCCTGCTCGGCGTGCCCCTGATCAGTATCGCCGTGGCGGGCCGCCGTTGCCTGAGTGCGGCGTAACCGCTGGGCGAGGCAGGCCAGTTCAACACCGCTTGACGCGTACTCGTCCCGGCAACGCCCAGGAGCAGCCGGGCCGGTGCCGAGGCACAACGCCGCCGGCCCCGCACCCATCCGTGGCGCCCTCGATGCCGGCAACGTGGGCCCGCACCCGCTGGTGGCTCCGCCAGATCCGCGGCACCAGACCATGCAGGGTGCGCTGACGTGGCACGTGCGCTGACGGGCCGCGGCCTTCCGCAGCCGCCGACGCGCCTGGCGGCGCTTGAACGCGGCTCTGTCGGCACACCGGGGCGCCACCGCACGGCCGCCCCCCGTCCGTGCGGTGCTGCGTCCCTGCGGTGCTGACCGGCGGCCGTCAGGCCGTCGCCGGTCCCGGGCGCAGGACACCCTCGACCATCGTGGCGAAATCCCGCCACTGCGTCCGCTCGGTGGCCAGCGCGCGGCTGCCCGCGGCGGTGAGCTGGTAGGTACGCCGTCTGCGGCCGCTCACCGTGCTCCACTCGCTCTCCACGAGCCCGGCCCGCTCGAGCCGGCGCAACGCGGGGTACAGCGAACCCGTCGGCAGGTCCAACGCCCCGCCACTGCTCACCTGAAGAGCCTCCATGACCGCGTACCCGTGCAGGGGCTCCTGTTCGAGCACCGCGAGGATCAGCGCGTCCAGATGGCCCCGTAGCGCTTCAGACATCATGTAGGCAATCTACATCATGTGCTAGCGTCGACCACCTACATGTAGGCA
Organism: Streptomyces sp. NPDC050619; assembly: GCF_040654815.1. Lineage (NCBI taxonomy): Bacteria > Bacillati > Actinomycetota > Actinomycetes > Kitasatosporales > Streptomycetaceae > Streptomyces > Streptomyces sp. NPDC050619. The sequence goes on from NZ_JBFAIR010000013.1 coordinate 45,696, forward strand.
ATCTATCTATCGGGGCATGAGACCCCTGGACTTCAGGGAGGTCGGGCTACGGTGGCCACGCCGAATCAGAGCCTTACCGAGGCAAGGGACCCGTCGGGGACGGCGAGGCTGAGCCTCTTCGAACGCATCGCACAGGTTTCGTACGGCCGTCGCTGGTGGGCCCTGGTGGGGTGGCTCGTCGCCCTGGTGGCGGTGAGCATGGGCTCGCAGGCCGTCGGCGACGACTACCGCAACGACTTCGGTCTGCCGGGCACCGAGTCGCAGAAGGCCCTGGACGTCCTTCAGGACCGGGCGCCCTCACAGGCCGGGGCCACCGTGACGATCGTGCTGGAGGCGAAGGACGGGCTCACCCCGCCGCAGACCCGTCAGCGGGTCGAGGCGATGCTGGCCGAGGTCGAGCAGGAGCCGCACGTCGTCAGCGTGATGAGCCCGTACGCGAACGCCCAGGCGGTCTCCGACGACGGCACCATCGGCTACGCCTCCGTCTCGCTGGACGAACAGTCGGAGGAGATCCCGACCGAGGACTCCCAGCAGATCATCGACACCGCCCAGAAGGCGGAGTCGAGTGGTCTGCGCGTGGAGCTGTCGGGCGATCCGGTGCGTGCCGCCCAGGGCGAGGACAGCGGATCGGCCGAGATGATCGGCATCCTGGCCGCCCTGGTGATCCTCGTGCTGCTCTTCGGGTCCCTGTTCGCCGCCGTACTGCCCGTCGCCATCGCGCTGTTCGCTGTCGGCACCACGCTCGGGCTGATCATCCTCGCCTCGCACGTGGCGACCATCGCCAACTTCACCGCGCCGCTGATGATGCTGGTCGGCCTGGGCGTCGGCATCGACTACGCCCTGCTGGTGTTCTCCCGCTTCCGCAGCGAGCTGTTCGCCGGATCCGACCGGAAAACGGCCACCACCAAGGCGATCGACACCGCAGGACGCACGGTGTTCTTCGCGGGCTGCACCGTCATCGTGGCCCTTCTCGGACTCGTCGTGCTGGGGCTGGGCTCGCTCCAGGGGGTGGCCGTGGCGGTGGCGCTGACCGTACTGCTCACCATGATCGCCTCGTTGACCCTGCTGCCCGCGCTGCTGGGCATCTTCGGCGGCCGGATCGAGAAGCAGGTGCGCCGCCGTGCCGAGCAGGGCAAGACCGCCGACGGCAGGCGCTGGGCCGGCTGGACGGCCGCCGTCCAGCGCAGGGCCTGGGTGGCCGCCCTGGTGCCGACCGCGGTGCTCGCGGCCCTCTCCCTGCCCGCCCTCGACATGCGGCTCGGCTTCGCCGACGCCGGCACCGACGCCACCTCCACCACCACCCGACAGGCCTACGACCTGCTCGCCGAGGGCTTCGGCCCGGGCTTCAACGGACCGCTGATCGTGGTCGTCGAGGGCGACTCGGCGGCCGCTTCGACGGCGCGGGCGGAGTTGGAGGACACCGAGGGCGTCGCCGCCGCGCTCCCGCCGCAGTCGGTGGGCGACGACCTCTCCACGCTCATCGTCTTCCCGGACTCCGCACCGCAGGACGCCTCCACCAACGAGTTGGTCGGCCATCTGCGCGACGACGTGCTGGCCTCGACGGCCCAGGAGACGGGAGCCACCTTCGTGGTCGGCGGCAGCACCGCGACCGCCGACGACTTCTCCGACGCCGTCGCCGAACGGCTGCCCGCCTTCATCGCCGTCGTGGTGGGCCTGTCGGTGCTCCTGCTCCTGCTGGTGTTCCGTTCGGTGCTGATCCCGCTCAAGGCAGCGGTGCTCAACCTGCTCAGCGTCGGCGTCGCCATGGGGATCATGACCCTGGTCTTCCAGAACGGCGTCCTGGGCGTCGAGAAGGGTCCCATCGAGGCCTACGTCCCGGTGATGATCTTCGCCATCGTCTTCGGCCTGTCCATGGACTACGAGGTCTTCCTGCTCTCCCGCATGCACGAGGAGTGGGAGCGCAGCAAGGACGCCGCCCTGGCGATCCGGCAGGGCCTGGCCACCACGGGACAGGTGGTGACCGCCGCCGGCGCGATCATGATCGTGGTCTTCGGCGCCTTCATGTTCAGCGGCGACCGGATGCTCATGCAGTTCGGCTTCGGCCTGGCCGTGGCCGTCTTCGTCGACGCCGCGATCATCCGGTGCCTCATTCTGCCGGCGGTGATGCACCTGTTCGGCAAGTACGCCTGGTGGCTGCCCGACGGCGTGGCCAAGCGCCTTCCCCGGGTCGCCATCGAACACTCCTGACGGGAGCAATCCCCCGTCTCCCGGCAGGAACAGGCCGGCCCTCCCGACTCCGGGAGGGTCGGCCGTGCCCGTTCCAAGCCCTCTTGTCACCACTGGACCATGCCTCGCCCACACCACGCCTCGACCAGAAGTCGAGGCGCCCCACACAGGATGCGAAGACCCGAATCGACGACGAGGGGCGAGGTCGGCGGATGAAGGTACGGCGAATACTGCGAGGGTGCGGCCGGATGTTTCTGTCACTCGCGCGCACCCTGGGGGCCGGGTCTCAAGTCATGGGAGCCCTCGCCATCGGCATGCCCCCGCCGCCCGAACTCTTCGCGCACTACCCGCACCCGGGGAGCGAACCGGAAGAGGATCACACTCCGAAAGCGGGATCACCGCATCCGGCCGACGAGGACTCCACGGGAGAACCGGCGCCAGGACATCCGGAGCGACTGACACCGCATATTCCGCCGGCCCCCGAGGAACGGGCGCTCTGGTCGCGATTGCGCTGAGGTCGTCGTGCGGGGTCATGCGACAGCGTCGCCGCCGGCACCGGGCGTTCCGCGGACAGGTGCGGGCCCTTGCCGGTTGCGGCCGTTCCACTTGCGCACAAACAGCACAACAGCCGTAGGAAGAGTGCCCCATTGTGGCGCGACCCTTCCCAAGGCAAAGTCCTAGGCAAAAATGGTCAAGCCGCGTCTCATCGGCCACACCCGCCAGGGACGCGGCAGGAACACCACACCACCAAATCGGGGGATCGACAGGATGTGCCACTGCTCAGGGCCACACGTCGGGATCACCTTCACCACGGTCGCCGGGCCACGGGTGCGAAGTCTGCCCGCATAGCGGAGCCGGCCCTGACGGAACGTTCGGCCCCTGCACGGGCCGGCAGCGTCCGACACCAGGGACCACGCACAGGAGACCGAGCGCCGGTCGACGGCCGCGCAAGCGGAGTCCGGACGGGCACTGCACCACGCGGGTGCCACCTCGTCCTCACTCCGCCCGCCGCGCAGGTGAATTCAGCCACCCGGTTCCACCGGGATCGCCGTGCGCGCGTTCAGCTGGGGTGCAGCTCGGCCACAGGCACGACCGGCCTCGCCACAACACACCACCACCTCCCTCATTTCACACTGACGAACATGCCGAAGGGGCCGACCGGGCGTCCGTCCGGCCGGCGACAGACAGTGATTTCGTATTGACACGAAGGGTGTGGAGGCCATGCAGATCAGCCTGTTGGGGCCGCTTTCAGTCACGCTGAACGGAACGGACGTCACCCCTACAGCGCCCAAACCACGGCGAATCCTCGCGCTGCTCGCCGCCTCGGCGAACCAGGTGGTTCGCAACGAGCAGCTGATCGAAGAGGTGTGGGAGGACCGGCCGCCCTGCAGTGTGGCGACGACACTGCAGACGTACATCTACCAACTGCGCAAGTCCCTGCGCCTGACAGCCGGTCCCGCTCTGGGGCAGGCTCCTGAGGAGCTGCGGACGTACACGGGCGGTTACATGCTGACGCTGCCGCCCCAGGATCTGGACTCCCTTCGCTTCGAGGAACGAGCGCAGCAGGGCCGGGCCCAGCTCTCGGTCGGCGAGGTCGATCGGGCCGCGCACACCCTGCGGGAGGCCCTGCAACTGTGGCGCGGGCCGGCGATGGTCGACATGAACCCGGGCCCCGTGCTGGTGTCGGAGGCACTGCGGCTGGAGGAGTTACGCAAGAGCGTGCTGGAACTGCGCATCGCGGTGGACCTGCGGCTGGGCTACCACCACGAGTTGCTCGCGGAGCTGATCAAACTGGCGGCCTCCCAGCCCACCCACGAGGGATTCCAGGCCAAGCTGATGATCGCCCTCTACCGTGCCGGGCGGCGCTCGGAGGCCTTACAGGTGTATCACCAAACCAGAGAAAGCCTGGTGAAGGAACTGGGCGTGGACCCCTGCGGGATGCTCCAGCGGCTGCACCACGCGATCCTCACCGGTGACCTGGAATCCGGTGCGGCGCGGGACGCGACGCTCGAGGCGTCGTGGCTGCCGCAGGCGGCGCGTGACATGGACGAGGCCAGATCCTGATCCAAGAGGTCGAACACATCCGTGAGTTGGGGTACTCGCGGGACCGCGCTCATGGCAGGGACCCGAGACATCACCCGGGGCCTTGCCGTGGCGGCCGCGCTTCAGATACCCCCGGATCACAGGACCAGGAAGTACCCGGCAGGCACGAGCGTGCCGCTCACATCCCCTTCAGGCCGTGGGCCGTGGCCAGTGCCACCACGACGGACCCGGGAGCGATGGCGCCCGATCCGCGGGCCTGGCCGACCGCGACCACGGCGGCCGCGCTGCTCGGTTCGAGCGGCAGACCGGACCGCCACAGCCGACGCGTCCCGGCGGTCGCCGCGGCGTCGTCCACCACTTCCGCCCGGCCGCCGGAGCGCCGTACGGCCTCCACGGCCTGCAACGCCACGGTGTTGCCCGCGAGCGAGGGCATCACGGCGGTGGCGCCCGGGAAGCGACCGTGCGGGTCGTCGCCGCGCAGCACGGCGGCGACCCGGGGGAACGGCTCCACCAGGCACAGCCGCGGCACGCGCCGCGTCCCGCACACCTCGCGGAAGCCGAGATACAGGCCCCACGCCAGGTCCCCGCGGGAGGCGGGTACGACGACCCAGTCGGGGACGCGGTCCGCCAGATCGGCGAGGATCTCCGTGGCGAGCGGCTTGTAGCCCTCGATCCCGAAGGCGCTGCTGCCGACCGGCGGCACGGGCACGTTGGTGACCGGCAGCACCGTCCGGGAGCCCAGGTACCTCGCGAGATGCCGCCAGCGCAGGCCCGCCTCCGGGAAGGACACGACCTCGGCCCCGAGATCGCGCATCAGGGTCACGACGTGTGCGGGGGTGTCGTCCGCGACGGCGATCTCGCAGCCCAGCCCGGCACGCGCGCAGTAGGCGGCGAGTGACACGCCCGCGTTGCCGGAGGACGCCGCCGCCACGGTCTCGTACCCGGCGTACAGGGCCCGGGCGACCGCGACCGCGCTGAATCGGTCCTTGTGCGAGCCCGTGGGGTTGGCGCCCTCCCACTTCAGCCGCAGATCGACGTCACCGCCGTTGTCCGCGCACAGCAGTGGCGTGCCGCCCTCGCCCAGGGAGGGCGCCCCCTGGTAGGGCAGCAGCACGCCGCCGGTGCCGTTGCGCGGGGCGTACGCGCAGGCCAAGTTGGCCGGCGTGCCGTTCCCGAGGCAGGAGGGGCAGCCTCTCGGGTGGTCCCCGACGGGCTGGTGGCCGCCGCAGCGGACGCACTCCAGGGAGCGCAGGTCCGGGTTCTGCGTGACGGTCCGGGACATCGATTCGCCCCCTGGTCAGTCGATCACCGTCAGGCGTCGTTCCAGGGTGGTCAGCAGCCGGTTGCCCCGCGAGGTCACCACGAACGGGTCCTCTATCTGTACCGCGCCGAGCCCGAACTCGTAGTAGGGCGTTTCGAAGTTGACCACGGTCCCCTCCTCGAGGCGGTCGTCGTTGTCGGGCGTGATCAGGACGGGGTCGTAGATCTCGACCCCGATGCCGTGCCCGACATGATGCCGACGGTAGTGCGGCACACCCGCCTCGCGGACCGCTTCCACGGTCACATCGAACAGCTCTTTTCCGGCCATGCCGGGGCGGGCCTCGGCCAGCGCCCGCTCCTCCCCGGCCACCATCGCCGCGTGACAGCGAGCGAGCCGCTCGGAGGGCTCGCCCAGGCTGTAGAGGCGAGCGATGTCGGACCAGTAGCCGTCGAGGACGCAGCCGACGTCGAGCCAGAGGGAGTCACCGCGGCGCAGCGGCTCGCGGGAGGCAGCCTGGCCCGCGACACCGCCGCGGCCGAAGCGGATCATGGCGAACTTCGGCCGGGCCCCCGCACAGACCACTGTCTCCTCGAACGCCCGCACGAGTTCACGTTGGGTGATGCCGGGGAGGGCCGCGGCCGTGACCGCGCGGATGCCCTGCTCGGTCAGGGCGGCGACCGCCGTCAGCCGGCGGATCTCCTCGGCGGTCTTGACCTTGCGGGTCCAGCGCAGGACATGGGATCCGAGCCGTACGTCGGCCCCCGGCACCGCCTCCCGCAGGGCGTCGAGGAGACCGTGCGGTACGCCCTCCTCGTCGACGGCGATCCGCGCCCGGGCCAGGCCGGCCTGCCGCAAGGTGTGCACCAGGCCGTCGAGGGCGGTGGCGGGGGCCGGCCCGTCCACCGCGATGCGCCACAGTGCCTCCTCCTCGTCGGTCAGGACGACGTCCTCGCCCCTTCTCCCGGTAGAAGGTCCCGTAGCCGACGGCGGACGCCACGGGAGGCAGGACGTCCTGCACCTGATCGGCGTCGCACCGGGAGGTGACCAGGCGCACGTGCCCGGGCCGGTCACGGGTGACCACGGCGTAGAACTGCCCGGAGTGCGGGAACACCTCCAGTGCCACGCTCGAGACACCGGTGAGGTAGTACACGTTCTCGTACGTGGTGGCGACCACGGCGTCCAGGCCCAGTTCGTCCATCCGCGCGGTCAGCCGCTCCAGGTTCGCCGGCATCGATGCTCCCTTCCGGCCGGTCACCATGTCGGTGCGGGCAGATCGTCGTTGCCCGCCCGGACCTCGGGCACGGCCGGGCTGACCGGATTGCGGGCGGCCTCGACCAGTGCGTCGAGCGTGGTGAGTCCGGCCTCCTCGATGGTCTGGAGCAGGCCTCGCGACCAGAGCCAGTCGTCGTCGAAGGTCTCCCCGAGGTAGTTCGCGCCGTCGTCCGCCGCGACCACGATGATGCGGCTGCCGGGGTGGTGGTGGGCGTGGTGCAGCGCCCCGAACAGGGCGAGGCCCGCGGACTCCCCCACCAGGACGCCCTCGGTGCGGGCCAGCAGCCGGCAGGTGGCCGTCCCCTCGTGGTCGGCGACCATGTGCACCCGGTCGATGACCGACCGGTCCAGGCAGCCGGGGTGCCAGCCGAGTCCGATGCCCCGGGTGGCCCAGGTGCCGTGCGGGTAGCCGAAGGTCGCGGAGCCGATCACGTCCACTCCGACGGTGACCACCTCGGGCCTGGCGCCTTTCACGGTGGCGGAGATGCCGCTGATGTGTCCGCCGGTGCCGACCACGGTGACCAGGGTGTCGAAGTCGGGGTCGTCGTCGAGCAGTTCGCGGCCGGTGGTCTCGGCGTGCGCGAGCGGGTTGGCGGGGTTGTTGTACTGGTCGGGCCAGAACGAGCCGGGGATGTCCGCGACCAGTTCCTTGACCCGCTGGATGCGGGCGCCCTGCATGGACCCCTGGGCATCCGGTTTGTCGACGACCTCGATCTCGGCGCCGAGAGCGGTGGCGTAACTCAGCATCGACCGCGGTGCCTTGCGGTCGGTCACGAGGACGATCCGGTAGCCCCTGACCACGCCGATCAGCGCGAGCGCCTTGCCGACGTTGCCCGAAGTGGACTCGATGATGGTGCCGCCCGGGCGGAGCAGCCCGTCGCGTTCGGCGTGGGTGACCATCGACAGCGTCGAGCGGTCCTTGATGCTGCGGCCGGGGTTCCAGCCCTCCAGCTTGATCAGGATCTCCGATCCGCCGACCGACCAGCGCGGCAGCCGGACCACCGGCGTGTGCCCGATGGTTTCCAGGAGGCTGTCTCGGATCACGGTTTGACCTCGCAGAGTTCGGTGTCCGTCACGGGTGTCCTCCGGTCGGCGGGGCGGCGTATCCGCCCGTCACAGGGCGAGCCGCACCCGGTAGTGGTCCAGCCACAGGTTGAGCTGGAGGATGAGTTCGACGCTCGCGCGGGCCATCCGGTCCTTCACCAACCGGTCCGGCTGGGCGACGAGTTCGGTGGCCGCCGCGAGGTCCGTCAGCGGCCGGGCCGGCGCCTCGGGATCGGCGAGCATCGCCTTGAACTCCTCCTGGAGCCGCGCCGGGTAGCCGGGGTCATGGCTGATCGGGGTGGCGCTGCGGGGCCTGCGCACCACTTCCTGCGGCAGCAGGTCGGCGATCGCCTCGCGCAGCAGTCCCTTCTCGATGTCGCCGTGCCGGTGCAGGGCGGCCGGGATGTTGTACGTGTACTGAAGGAGCTCGTGGGTGTTCACGGGCGAGCGGACCTGGAGCCCGGTGGCCGCGAAGATCGAGGAGTCGCCGCGGAACTGGGTCAGCACCAGGTAGGCGACCGTACGCATCTTGCGGGCCCAGTCGTCCTCCTCCGGCAGGTGCTCGACGTCGGCGACGGCGGTGGCGTAGGTGTCCGCGTAGTAGGTGGGCAGGTCGAGTCCCGCCAGCAGGTCCTTGTTGACGAGCCCCGTGCCGAAACCGTTCCGCGCCCCGTGCCGCTGGGCCAGGGCGACCCACGGGAAGGTGCCGGACTCGACGAGTCCGCGGTCGTTGCACCAGGTGGCGCCGAGGAACGCGTTGTCCGCGCCGAGCCCGGTGAACACCACCTTGTGCCCGTCGGCCGCCACCCGCTGGAGGAAGAGCTGCTGCCAGGCGTCCATGTCGTAGATGCGGGTCGGGCAGTCCTTGGCGCGCAGCATGGCCAGGCGGACGACCGGATCGAGGATGTCGGCCGCTTCGAGCCGCACCACGTGGTGCCGCGCGGCGACGTGCTCGGCGACCATGCGGGCGTACGGCTCGTCCTTGCTGGTGCGCATGGCGTCCGAGCGGAAGGCGTCGTAGGCGTAGTCGATGGTGTACGTGTTCAGCCGGCCCAGGTCGCGGCGCCGCAGTTCGGCCGCGATCAGCGCCGTGACGCAGGACGAGTCGACGCCCCCGGAGAGCGTGACGGCCGCCCGCTCGGGGTCGGACGGCGTGGTGGCCCGGGCGCTGTCCTCCAGCATGGCCCTGATCTTGGCCACGGTGGTCGGCAGGTCGTCGGTGTGCGGGCGGCTCTCCAGCCGCCAGTACTGCCGACGGGTCCAGCCCGAGCGGCCGAACACGGCGATCTCGCCGCCCTCCACCTGGGAGAAACCGGAGAACAGCGGTCCGGTCGGCACGGCGTGGCAGATCACCTCGCGCAGCCCGGCCGCGTGCACCACGGGCTGCACTTCGGGGTGGGCCAGCAGGGCCTTGCGCTCCGAGCCGAAGACCACGCCGGTGGGGGTCTCGGTGAAGAAGAGCGTCTGCCCGCCGAGTTGGTCCCGGGCAAGCACCAGTTCCTCGGTGCGGCCGTCCCAGACGGCGAGGGCGAACGCGCCGCTGAGCCACGGCACGAAGTCGGTACGCCACTGAAGGTACGCCTGGGTGAAGAGCTCGGCCGCACCGGCGTCCGGGGCGGCCGGCCGGCCCACGCCGCGCAGCCGCTCGCGCAGTGCGGGGAGCCCACCGGGGGCGCCGGTGAGGCAGACGACGACCGTGTGGCCGTCGGCCTCGGTCACGACGGGCTGCCGCGTGTCCCCGGGTTCCACCGACAGCGCCCGGTGCCCGAAGGCCGCCCGGGTCGAGGTCCACACCCGCTCGCCGTCCGGTCCCCGGTGAGCGAGGGAGGCGGTCATCGCGGTGATCACCGGCCGTTGCAGGACCAGGTTGCGCGAGAAGTCGATCCAGCCGACCAGACCTGACATGTGTTCGCCCTCCGACGTCCGTCCGTAGTCCCCGCACCGTCGTCCGCCGCCGACGGGGCCGGCACCGGATCGGTTCCTCACGCTTGCGGCGGGGTCTCGAAATCGGGTCGTGGGCCGCTGGAGCGGTGGACCGCGCGGCGGCCACCCGGTGATCATCTTGATTGCCTACATGTAGGCTGTCTATATTCGAGGGGAAGGCGGCCCCTTCCGGCCCGTCCGGATGTCGGCCGACTCGGCGCTCGTAGCGAGCGCCAGAAAGGGGAGCAAGCGCATGGCCATCAAGGAGACAATGACCCGGAATGACCTGCGCGAACTACCTTGGGTGACGATCGTCGCGCTGGGCGTCTTCGCGCTCGTCCGCCCCGTGCTGAGCATCGTGGGGGCGTATGACGACGGGCCGCTGAAAAAACCGGTGGGCCCGTTGATCTTCACCACGCTGATCATCGTCGTGTGGATCGCCACCGCCATGGTGCGCCGGTTCCCCCGCCCGGTGCCGACGCTGACGTTCGCCGGCCTGGCCTACGGCGTGCTGGCGCTGCTGCTGAACCTCTCGCTTCAGCCGTTCCTGGACAGCGCGGAGGTGCCTCCGGTGCCCGGCATGATCGGCATCCTCGTCTTCAACGCCGCACAGGGCGCCGTCTGCGGTCTGGTCGCCCTGGGGCTGCTGCGCCTGCGGGCACGCTCCGGCGGGGCGTGACGACGCTCCAGGATCGGGGCCGCTCCCGGACCTGCGGGCGGGCGTGCGGGCGGGTGTGGCTGAGGTGCTTCCTGGTGCGTAATACTCACTGAATGAACGCAAGCGTTACGCCCAGGAGCGGGCCGACCACCATACGGCGGGCCGTCGCGCGGGACGCCAAGCGGCTCACGCGGCTCGTGCGTGGCTCACGCGCCTACGAGGGGCAGTACGCGGCCATGGTCGCGGGCTATCGGGTGGGTCCCGACTACATCGAGACCCACCGCGTCTTCCTGGCCGTCGCCGCCGACGAGCACGAGAGCCGGGTACTCGGGTTCTACTCGCTCGTCCTCTTCCCACCGGAACTCGACCTGCTGTTCGTCGCCGACGGAGCACAGGGACGCGGTATCGGACGGCTGCTCGTCGCGCACATGAGGTCCGAGGCCCGCGCCGCCGGGCTCGACCGGGTCCGGGTGGTGTCGCATCCTCCCGCCGAGGGCTTCTACCGCAGCGTGGGCGCGGTGCACACCGGGACCGCGTCCGCGAACCCGCCCGCCGTGGTGTGGGACCGCCCCGAGCTGGAGTTCCGCATTCCGCCCGACGCCGCGAGGGCGCCGGGCGGAATCCTCCAGAGCCGTCCGAAGGTGCCGACTCGTCCGGGTCCGGGCGGAGCGGCATAGGGCCGCGAGCGCTGTCAGGGCAGCTCGGTCACCCGGTCGGTGCCGGGTGGGGCGACCGGGCTGTGGGCGGTGAGGTAGTCGGTGAGGGCCGCGATGTCGTCCCCGCCGCCGACGGTGCCGGTGCCCTCGGCGAAGGTGGTGAATCCGTCGCCGCCCGCGGCGAGGAAGGTGTTCGCGGTCACCCGGTAGGTGGCGTCCGGCTTCAGTGGTTCGCCGTTCAGCGTGATCGACGCCGGGTCGATGCGGTCGCCGACCGGGCCAGTGCGTGAGAAGGAGTACGTCAGGCCCTTGGAGACGCCGAGCATGAGGGTGGGTGCCCGGGTGCCGGAGTCGTTGAACTGCTGTTCCAGGATCTTCTCGATCTGCGCGCCCGTCAGGTCGACGGAGACCAGGGACCCGGCGAAGGGCTGTACGGCGAAAGCCTCCGCATACGTGATCTCCCCGGGCGCCTCACCGCCCGTCGACGACGCGTACACCAGGTCCGCCCGCACACCGCCCGGATTCATCAGGGCGATCTGGGCCCCGCCGCGCTCCGGTGCCGAGGTGGCGGCGAGTTGGGCGTCGGCGACGAGGTTCGCCAGGTCGGACTCGGCGTCGCGGGTCTCGGAACGGGTGATGTCGGCGGTGACACTGCCGACGACCCGGTTGGCCAGCGGCGCCGACAGGGCCTTCCACTTGTCGATGACGGCGCTCTGGTCGGCGTCCTTGGCGCCGGTGCGCGTGACGAGGTGGTTCATCGCCGCGACCTGGTCCCGTACGACATCCCCGGTACGGCGGTCCACCGGCAGCCGGGTCTCGGTGACCACCCGGCCGAACGACGAGGCCGAGGTGACCAGACGGGGATGACCGGCCGGGTCGGGCAGGGAGCAGATGTACGGCTGGTGGGTGTGGCCGGTCACCACGGTGTCGATCGACGGGTCGAGGTTCTTGGCGATGTCCACGATCGGGCCGGAGATGCCGTCGCACTGACCGTACGACCCGGCCTGCACCCCGCCCTCGTGCAGCAGCACGACGATCGCTTCCACGCCCTGGCGGCGCAGTTCGCGGGCGGCGGCGTTGGCGGTCCGCACCTCGTCGAGGAAGCGTACGGACTTGATGCCGGACTGGCCGGTGACCTCGGGGGTGCCCTCCAGCGTCATGCCGATGAAGCCGACCTTCACCCCGTCCGCCTTCTTCACCCAGGTGGGCGCCAGGAGAGGCTTGCCGGACTCGCGGTCGATGACGTTGGCGGCCAGCCAGGGGAACGCGGCGCCATCGTACGGCTCGTCCTTGATGAAGCAGCCGTCCTCGGGGTGGCAGCCTCCGTTCTGCATGCGCAGCAGTTCGTCGGTGCCCTCGTCGAACTCGTGGTTGCCGACACTGGTGACGTCCAGGTGCAGCTTCTCCATGGATTCGACGGTGGGTTCGTCGTGGAAGAGCCCGGACAGGAAGGGGCTGGCGCCGATGATGTCGCCCGCGGCGACGGTCAGCGAGGTGCCGGTGCCCTGCCGGAGCTGCCCCAGCCGGGCCGCGAGGTATTCCGCGCCGCCGACCGGCGTGGCCTTCGCATCGAGCTTGGAGCCGAGGTTGGCGTCGCGTCCGGTGGGCGGCTCCAGGTTGCCGTGGAAGTCGTTGAAGGACAGCAGTTGGACGTCGACGGTGGACGGCGGCTTCGGCGTCGTGGGGAAGGCGCGGGTGTACGAGATCCAGAGTTTCACGTCGGCTGATTCCGTACGGCCGTTGCCGTCGAGGTCTCCGGCCGGGCCGGCGGTCGGGATCGCCGCCAGGTCCTTGGCGTCCACGGCACCGTCGCCGTTGACGTCCGGGGTGCGGGTGGCGAGGAGATCCGGCCGGACCGACAGCAGATGGAACTTCGTGACGCTGCCGTTGAAGCCGAAGTTGTCGTCGGCGACGAGGACGAGCGAGCGGGAGCCGTCGGGCAGTCGCGGGCCCCAGGTGATGCCCTCGACGTTGTCGGCGTCGGTGCCGGAGGTGGTGAAGTCGTACAGCAGCTTCTTCGGCATGGGCTTCTCGGTGCCGGAGAGGGCTTCCTTGCCGCCTACGTCCGTCGCGCCGACGGTGCTGGTCCAGTAGAGGCGGATGGAGAAGCCGACGCCCGAGGCGAAGGACCGTTCGACGGTGAGGTAGTCGGTCTCGTTGATCGCGAGGATCTCGGAGACTCCCCGGTCCGCCGAGTACGTGCCGACCGGGGCGGGCAGGGGGGCGGTGGGCGCGTCGGAGATCGGGTCGACCTCGTAGACGTGCTCGGCCTCCGGCTTCCCCGTCTGACGGTCCATCAGCAGGAGGCGGGAGGGGCTCTTTGCGGTCAGTCCGGCCGCGGGGCCGTCCTGGACGAGGGCGTTCTCGGTGATGGTGACCACCTTGCGCCCGTCCGGGGAGAGGGTGAGCCCTTCCAGGGCCTGGTTGTTGCGCACCCCGGCGGTGAGTGTGCCCGAGGCCGACCGGACGGGGGCGTACGCCTTGGGCAGCGGCAGTTCGCGTACGTACCCGCCGGAGGCGGTCGCCTCGCGGACGAAGGCGGGCTGCCCGGCGGAAGAGGCGCCCTCGCTGGTCCACAGCAGGCTCTTGCCGCCCGGACTCCAGCGGATGGCCTCGGGGTCGACCGCCTTGGGGGCGAAGGGTTCGCCGGTGGTGTCGGCGAGCACGGTCAGGCCGTCGAGGTCGGGCTTGTCACCGGCGAACGCCGCCCCGTCGAGCGGCAGTCGGAGGGTGTAGAAGCGGGCCTTGCCGTTCTCCGAGCGGTCGTCGCTGACGGCGACGTACTCGCCGGAGTGCGGGTCGTAGTCGATTCCGGACAGTCCGCCGAACGGCATGCCGAATTCGGTCGTACCGGCGGGCACCGTGAGGGTGTCGAGGAGCCGCACGTCCTGCGGCTTCGCGGACGCCTCCGCCCCGGGTTCCGCCGCGAAGCCGTTGGTGAGGGCCAGGGTGCCGAGGAGGCCGGCTGCGGCGAGGGAGGCGAGGAGCGCGCGTCTGCGGCGCGCTGGGGATCTGTGGCGCATGGGTGTCCTTCCAAGGGGAGGCGGACGGGCGTGCGGGCATGGCCGGCCGTCTGCAAGAGAGCTCTGCGGCTGAGGGAAGAGAGGTGCTGTCGAGGCGTCAGAGTGAGGCGGCGGCCGGCACGGCACGGCCCCGGCGCTTGCGGCGCCACGCGTACAGGGCGAGCGCGACCAGCGTCATCGCGTACGGGATCGTCGACACCAGCTGCGGCGGTACGTCGAGCGAACCGAGCTGCACGGCCAGTGCCTCCGCCGCTCCGAAGCCGAGCGCGGCGAGGAAGACGCCCCAGGGCCGCAGGCCGCCGAGGAACACGGCGGCGAGGGCGATGAAGCCACGGCCGGCCGTCATGTCCCGTACGAAGAAGGAGACGTAGCCCATGCTGAGGAAGACCCCGGCGAGTCCGGCGAGGGCCCCGCTGAGGGCGAGTCCGGTGTACTGCACGCGCCGTACGGCGATGCCGACCGACTCGGCGGCGGCGGGCATCTCGCCGACCGCCCGCAGGTGGAAGCCGAAGCGGGTGCGGTAGAACAGCCAGGCGACGAACGGCGCGGCCAGGAAGGCCAGCCAGGTGACCAGGTTCTGGCCGCTCAGCACATCGCCGACCACCGGCACGTTCTCGACGCCCGGCAGCGTGACCGTCGGCAGGCTGCCGCTCTTCAGGCCGGAGGTGCCGCCCTTGTCGTCGAGGAGGCTGTAGACGGCGTAGGCGGTGCCGCCGGAGGCGAGCAGGTTGAGGCCGATGCCCGCGATGATCGCGTCGGCGCCCAGTTCCAGGCGGAGGGCGGCGAGCAGCAGGCCCAGCAGTGTCGCCACCGCGACTCCGCACAGCGCGCCCACGGCGACGGAGCCGCTGTATCCGGCGACGAGCGCACCGGTGCAGGCCGCGCTCAGCATCTGGCCTTCCAGGGCGATGTTGCTGATGCCGGCGCGTTCGGCGACCAGTCCGCCGAACGCGGCGAGCAGGTACGGCGTGGCGATCCGCAGCGCGGCGGCCAGGAAGGCGCTGCTGAGGACGACGTCGAGCACGGAACTCATCGGACACCCGCCTGCCTGCGCGCGATCCGCCGCTTGAGCAGGTTCGGCAGGGCCTGGGCGGTGACCAGCAGCACGATGACCGCCTGGATGACGACCACGATCTCGGTGCCGACGTCCGTCTGCTGTTCCATGATGTCGCCCCCGGCGCGCAGGTAGGAGTAGAAGAGTCCGGCGACCACGACGACCAGCGGGTTGTTCCTGGCCAGCAACGCGACCACGATCCCTTCGAAGGCGAGGCTTCCGGCGAGGCCGGGTTCGAGGCGCCCGTACACGCCCTGGACGAGATGGGCTCCGGCGAGGCCCGCGACGGCGCCGCCGATGACGAAGCTCCACTCGATGACGCGGGGCACGCGGATGCCGCCGTACGCCGCGAAGTCGGGGTTGGCCCCGGTCATCCGGATGCGGTAGCCGAGCGGGGTGCGGGTGATGAGCAGCCACAGGGCGACGGCGGTCAGCAGCATGACCCCGAGACCGATGTTGGCCCGGCCCAGCGGGATGCCGAACCAGTCGCTCAGCGGCGTGAGCGCGGAGTCCTGTTGGATGTTCTTCGAGTGCACGGCGCTGCTGCCGGACTCCTTGAGCGGGCCGTTGACCAGGTAGTCGTAGACGCGCACGACGATGGCGTTGAGCATCAGGGTCGCCACGATCTCGTTGGCGCCGAGGCGGGCCTTCATCGATCCCGGAATCAGGCCCATTCCGGCGCCCGCGGCGGCGGCCGCGGCCATCGGCACGATCACGGCGACGACGGGCGGCAGCGGCAGGAAGATCGCCACGGTCGCGGCCGCGAGCGCACCGGCGTAGACCTGGCTCTCGGCGCCGAGGCTGATCTGCCGCGCGCGGAAGGGGATCGCGACCGACAGCCCGAGCAGGGTGAGGGTGGTGGCGTCCTCCAGCCAGCGGCCCACGCGGAAGGAGCGTTCGAGCGGGCCGGTGAGCATCACCTCGTAGGCGCGGATCGGGTCGTTGCCGGTGGCGAGCATGACGAGGAAGCCGATGGCCAGGGCGGCCAGGATGGTGGCCAGGGCCATGCTGAGGTCGACGGCGAAGTCGCGGCGCCGGGTGGCTCGGTACTGGCGGCGGTCCTCGGTCTCGATCGCCGTCATGGGGGTGGTGGTGGTCACGGGGTCTCCCCCAGGTCTTCTGGGCCGGTCGTGAGGTCGTCCAGGCCGGCCGTGAGCCGGTCGCGGTCGTGCTGCTCCACACCGAGCATGTAGAGCCCGACCCGCTTCTCGGTGAGGCCGGTCGTGTCGTCGAAGCGGGCGACCAGGCGGCCGTCCTTGAGGACGAGCAACCGGTCGGAGAGGGCGAGGAGTTCGGTGAGGTCGGCGGAGATCAGCAGGACGGCGGCGCCGGTGTCGCGCGCGGCGACCAGACGCTCGTACATGAACCGCATCGCGCCGATGTCCACCCCGCGGGTGACCTGCGAGGCGATCAACAGCCGTGGTCCGGCGGAGAGTTCGCGGGCGACGATCACCTTCTGCATGTTGCCGCCGGACAGTGCGCTCACCGGGACCGACGGGTCGGGCGTGCGGATGGCGTATTCGTCGATCAGTCGCTCGGCGTGGGCGCGTACGGCACCCGGGTGCAGGACGCCACGGCGGGCGAGGGGCGGTCGGTCGTGGCGGTCGACGACGAGGTTGTCGGCGATGGACGCGTCGAGGGCGGCGCCGTTGTGCAGCCGGTCCTCGGGTACGTAGCCGATGCCGGCC
This sequence comes from Streptomyces sp. NPDC050619, assembly GCF_040654815.1. NCBI lineage: Bacteria > Bacillati > Actinomycetota > Actinomycetes > Kitasatosporales > Streptomycetaceae > Streptomyces > Streptomyces sp. NPDC050619. The sequence continues at coordinate 62,505 of NZ_JBFAIR010000013.1, forward strand.
CTGCGGTGTCCTGCCACGTCGAGACCGGCCGTGTCGGTGCCGTCGATGTGGACCGTGCCCGCGGTGGGGCGGCGCAACCCGGCCAGGATTTCGGCGAGTTCGCTCTGGCCGTTGCCCTCGATGCCGGCCACGCCGACGATCTCCCCGGCGGCCACATCGAAGTCGAGGTCGTGCAGGGACTGGCCGGTCGGGGCCTCGTGGCCGAGGCTGCGTACCCGCAGGGTGGTCTCAGAGGGGCGGGCTGGGGAACGGTCCACGTCCAGGGACATGTCCCGGCCGACCATCATGGAGGCGAGCGACCGTTCGGTGGCGTCGGCGGTGGCGACCGTCGCGACCAGGGAGCCGGCGCGCATCACGCTGACCTGGTCGCTGATCTCCCGTACCTCGCGCAGTTTGTGCGAGATGAACAGCACGGTCATCCCGCCGTCGCGGAGCCGGCGCACGGCGGCGAACAGGTCCTCGGTCTCCTGCGGGGTGAGCACGGCGGTGGGCTCGTCGAGGATCAGTACGCGTGCCTGTCGGTGAAGTGCCTTGAGGATCTCGGTGCGCTGGCGCATCCCGACCGACACCTCGTCGACGCGTGCCCTGGGGTCGACGACGAGTCCGGACTGCTCCGCGAGCCGGGCGGTCCGCTCCACGGCCGCCTTCGGGTCGACCAGGCCGCGGCGGCCCGGTTCCACGCCGAGGACGACGTTCTGGGCGACGGTGAAGGACGGCACCAGCATGAGGTTCTGGTGCACCATGCCCACGCCGAGGGCGATCGCCGAGGCCGGGCCCCGCAGCACCCGGGGCCGTCCGCCGACCAGGATCTCGCCCGCGCTGGGCTGTTCGAGGCCGTAGAACATCTTCATCAGCGTGGACTTGCCCGCGCCGTTCTCACCGACGACCGCGCGGATCTCGCCCGGCGGGACCGCCAGGTCCACGGTGCGGACCGCGCGCACCCCGTTGGCGTAGGTCTTGGTGACCTGGCGGGCGGCGACGGCCGGTCCGTCCTTGCCCCATGGCTCGTTCATCATCAAGGCCGTTCGACTAGAGGGCGCTGGGCACCGTGACGGAGCCGGACTTGACCTGGTCGGCGGCTTCCTGGACCTGGGTGCGTATCTGCTCGGGCACCAACTCCTTGAAGTGGTCGTCGTTCACATAGCCGACGGCGTCCTCGGCGAGGCCGACGGTGGAGACGGCGCCGTACTTCAGGGTGTCCTTCTGGTCCTTCTGTGCTGCCTCGTACAGGGCGTTGCCGACGTTCTTGAGGATGGAGGTGACGACGGTGTTCTTCTGCGCCTGGTCGGTGAGGGTCTGGTACTGGTCGGAGTCGACGCCGAACGCGTACCGCTTGGCGCTGACGGCCGACTCGAAGGTGCCGAGCCCGGAGAGCCCGGCGACCGGCCACACCAGCGCGGCGCCCTGGCCGTACATGGCGGTGCTGATCTCCTTGCCCTTGGCCGGGTCGCCGAACGGCTTGTCGCCGCCCACGTACTGCACGAGGACATCGGAGTTCTTTCCGCCGGCGGCCGTGAAGCCCGACTTGAAGCCGACGACGAAGTCCTCGATCAACGGGATCTTCACGCCGCCCATGACGCCGACCTTCTTCTGGGATTCGGTTCCCTCGAGGGCTTTCGCGGCCACCAGCTTCTCGGCCAGGAATCCCGCGAGATAAGCGCCCTCGTTCTGCTTGAAGGTGACGGAGTAGACGTTCTCGCACTTGTTGGAACAGGCGCCGTTCTTGCCGCTGTAGTCGACCGGGGCGTCGAAGACCCAGAACTTCTTGTCCGGGAATTCCGGGGCGAGTTTGCCGATGTAGTCGGTGACGTCGAAGGTGCCGGAGGCGAGGATGTCGTAGTCGTCGGCCGAGGCCGCGTCCTCGAAGCCGGGCTCCCACTTGGTGCGGTCGGAGCCGAGCTCCACCACCTTGAGCTGGTAGCCGAGGTCCTTCGAGGCCCGCTGCAGGCCCGCGTAGGCGGAATCGAAGAACGACTTGTCGCCCAGCCCGCCATTGATCACCAATTTGATGCGCGGCTTGCCGGAGGATGCCGCTCCGGAATCGTCCCCGCCACCGGATCCTCCGCACGCGCTCAGTGCGAGCATGCCTGTCACCGCGATGGCGGCACTTCTTCCGTATCGCATCATCGATCTCCTGATCATTTCGTTGCTGAGTGAGCGGCTGCGTTGACAGTAGAAAGTGCAAAACGTTTTGGCTACGTTGCCCGGTTTCGGTTTGATTTCCGGTGAGGGAATTTCAGACATCGGTCAGCAACGCGGTCGCGGCGATGCGCAGCGTCCGGTCGAAGTCGCTCTCGCGTTCCTCGGCGGTGAGGGCGTCACCGGTGCGCAGGTGGTCGGAGACGGTCAGCACGGCGAGGGCCTCGCCGCCCTCGGCGCAGGCCACGGCGTACAGTCCCGCCGCCTCCATCTCGACCGCGAGCGTGCCCCGGCGCTCCAGGGCGTCGAAGAGGGCGGGGCGGTCGAGGTAGAAGTGGTCGCTGCTGAAGACCGGTCCGATGTGCACGTCGGCGGGCTCTCGCTCGGCGGCGTCCGCGGCGGCACGCAGCAGCCGGTAGGAGGGGGCGAGGGAGAGGGTGAGGCCGTCGACCAGGAGGCGGCTGAGGCTGGAGTCGGTGTGCGCCGCGGAGGCGATCACCACGTCCCGTACGGCAACCGAGGCCGGGATCGCGCCGGCGGTGCCGACCCGGACGATCCTGCGCACGCCGTAGTGGCGGAACAGCTCCGTCGCGTAGATCGTCACGGACGGGATGCCCATACCGGAGGCGAGGACCGACATCGGCACGCCCCGGTGGCTGCCGGTGTAGCCGAGGATGCCGCGTACGTCGGTGACCTGCCGCGCGTCCTCAAGGAACGTCTGGGCGATGCGCCGGGCCCGCTGCGGATCCCCCGGCATCAGCACCAGCGGCGCGAAGTCGCCCGGCCGAGCCGCGATATGGGGTGTGCCGGTGACGGACGTGCTCACCTGCCCGGGCGTCACAGTCCCGCTCCGGCGAGCCAGCGCACCAGCCGGTCCCACAGCTCGGCGTATCCCTCCCAGGCCAGGAACGGCGGCGGCGCCCAGTGCGGTGCCACGTCGGAGGTGAACGCCGCGGATCTGCCCGCGCCGTGCCGGCCGACGACGAGCAGGGGGTGCCCGGCGCACTCGGCCAGCAGCGACGCCTCCGGTCTCGCCGTGACCTCGTTGAGGCCGAGCAGCGCGGGCCAGGACCGCTCCAGCCCCCGTACGACCGCGTGCTCGCCCACCACTTCGGGGACGGCACCGGCCGGGAGTTCCACCCGGTCGTCGCGGTCCAGCATCGTCACCGGCAGGGCGGCGGCGAGCGGGGAGCGCCCCCATCGCGCGCGGGCGTCGATACCGCTGAAGGTCAGGTAGCCGCCGATCATCAGCACCCCGCCGCCCCGCTCCACGAAGCCGCGCACCAGCTCGGACCGGTCGGGCGAGGGCACGGAGCGGGTGAAGGTCTCGGGCGGGAGCTGGAAGCTGTTGGCGCCCACGTCGCTGATGACGACGACGTCGTACGCGTCGAAGCCGTCGGCGGTGGCCGGGACCCGGGTCGGTATCTCGTGCGAGGGGACGTAGGTCACGTCGTGGCCGCGCGAGCGGAGCGCGTCGAGGAAGGCGCCTCCGCCCTCGGTGTACTCGGAGCTGTGGAAGGCGTCGAAGCCTTTCTGGTGGACCGTGTAGGTGAACCAGGACTCGCCGACAACGAGCACTCTGGGCATGGCGAACCACCTTTCGTGGCAGGGGGTATCGGCACGGCAACTCCGTGCCGCGCTACGGCGGTTGAGGTCAGGAGAGGGTCAGCGGGCGGCGGGTGCCGTGCTGCCGCGGACCTTGAGTTCGACGGGAAGGGTGTGCCGGGAGGCGGGCGGGACCTCGCCCCGGGTGACGTACTGGAGGAGTTGCGCGGTCGCGGTGCGGCCCACGTCGTAGGCCGGCTGGTGGACGGTGGTCAGGGGCGGGTGCGCCAGCGAGGCCGCCCGGATGTCGTCGAAGCCGACCACCGAGACGTCGTCCGGCACCGACAGCCCCGCCTCCCTCAGCGCCAGGAGGGCGCCGAAGGCCATCAGGTCGTTGGCCGCGAAGACGGCCGTGCAGTCCTCGGGGAGACCGCCTTCCTCAAGGAGCCCCGCGACGAGGCCGTATCCGGAGCTCTCCTTGAAGTCGCCGACGCGTTCGACGACCTCGCCCCGGAAGGCCCCGACGAAACCGTTCGCCCGGGCGTTGCTGCTCTTCAGGGCGCGCGGGCCGGTCAGCATGAGGGCCCGTCGGTGGCCGAGCGCCCGGAGGTGCTCCCCCACCAGCCGCCCGCCCGCCTCGTGGTCGGCGGTGGCGATGAGGGCGCCTTCGAGGCCCTCGACCTCCTCGTCGGCGAGCGCGATGGGGAACTTGCCCATCAGGGCCTCCAGCCGCCGCCGGGACGGCGCGGACCCCGAGGCGTACACCATGCCGTCGATGAACCGGCTGCGGATCATGCCGAGGTAGCGGTCCTCGCGGTCGGCGTCGAACTCGGTGTTGCACAGGATCAGGCCGTAGCCGAGGTCGTGGGCGGCGTCCTCGGCGCCCTTGGCGAGTTCGGCGAAGAAGGTGTTGCTGATGTCCGGGATCAGCAGGCCGATCACCGAGGTGGCACCGGCCTGGAGGCTGCGGGCCAGCGAGGCCGGGACATAGCCGAGCCGGTTGACGACGCTGCGGACGCGGGCGGCGGTGTGCTCGTTGACCGGCCGGTTGCCGCTGAGGACGTGGGAGACGGTGGTGGCGCTGACGCCTGCCGCCGCGGCCACGTCCTTGATGGACGCGGGGCGCCGGACCGCCGCCCGCTGGTACGGCTCAGGGGTCATAGTGCTGCACCGCCCCGCCGTGGGAGGTGTCGAGGATCCGGGCCACCCGGGTGTCGGCCTCGGCCAGCAGCGCGGGCTCGTCCACGGTGAGCAGCCGGCCGTCGCGCATCAGGACCCGGCCGTCGACGACGACCGTCCGTACATCACTGGCGCGGGCGCTGTAGACCAGCGCGGCGCGTGGATCGTGCAGCGGACGGCAGTGCAGCCCCGACAGGTCGGTCAGGACGATGTCGGCCCGCATGCCCGGCTCCAGCGCACCGATCTCCTTCTCCAGGCCGAGGGCTCGGGCTCCGCCGCGCATGGCCAGGCGCAGGGTGTCGGAGACGGTCATCCAGGTGGCGTCCCGCACGGCCTGCTTCTGTGTGAGCGCGACCAGCCGCAGGGCCTCCCACACGTCGAGCGTGTTGTGGCCGGCGGCGCCGTCCGTGCCGACCGCCACCGTGACTCCGGCGCCGAGCAACTCCCGCACCGGGGTGAGCGGGGACAGCGCGTGCTTGAGGTACACCTTGGGGCAGCAGGCCACGGCGGTCGTGCCCGCGTACTCGGCGAGCAGCGGCAGGTCGTCCTCGACGATCCCGCAGCCGTGCGCGATCAGCGCCCCGGCCTCCAGCACACCCGTCTCGTGCAGCACCCGGATCGGCGTGATACCGCGCCGGTCCAGGCTGGAGTGCGTCTGCTCCAGGTGCTCGGCGGCGTGGATGTGCATCCGCAGGCCGAGGCGCCGGGCGTGCCCGGCGAGGGTCCGCAGGTCGCCGTCGTCGACCGTGTACGGGGCGTGCGGCCCGAGCGAGACGGTCACCCGGCCGTCGGCACCGCCGTGCCAGGCCTCCGCGAACCTCACCGTGTCCTCCAGGGCTTCCTGGCCCCGGCTGCTGAAGTACGTGGGCGCGATGTCGGCCCGCAGTCCGGTCTCGGTGACCGCCTCGGCGATCTGCTCGGGGAAGAAGTAGTGGTCGGCGAAGGTGGTGACACCGGAGCGGATCATCTCGGCACAGGCGAGCCTGGCCCCGGCCCGTACGTCGGCGGGGGTGAGGTTGGACTCCATCGGCCAGACACGGTCGTTGAACCAGCCCTCGACCGTCACGTCCTCGGCCGCACCGCGCATCAGCACCATGGGGCTGTGTGTGTGCGCGTTGACCAGGCCGGGAACGGCCAGCAGCCCACGCCCGTCGATCACGTCGGCCGCGGGGCCCGGGCCGAAGGGGCCGCCGGTCGGTCGTACGTCCTCGATGACGCCGTCCGCCACCACGATGTCCTGCGCCGGCAGAACCTCGCACTCGCCCCGCGGCGGGACCCGCAGCACATCGCAGCCGCTCACCAGGAGCCGCCGGGTCGGGGGAGGCGTTCTGTCGCTCATGGCGCACAAGCTAGATATCCAAAACGTTTTGCACAACCGATGACGCGTCTTCGTCCGGGTCTGTGCACGTACCCAATCCGTTGACCCGGCCACCAAGCCTCTCAGCTGCATGAAATACAGCTGACACATGTATTTACAGCCACTGTCACCTCTCTTACTGTGAACGATCACAGGATCCCCTACATGCGCATGTCAGGCCTCAGGGCTTCGACTTTCGCCACGTCTCGATCAAATAGGAGGTCGGGATGACCGTGACCGGTCCAGGCCGCACCGTGAAGGCAGCCCTGCTCATGGCAGCCCTCGCCCTGCCCGCGTCCCTGCTCACCATGCCCACCAGCGCCTCTGCCGCGAACTCGCTCAGCATGCTCGGCGCCGACGTCTCCACCGCCCAACGAGCCCTTGACCTGGGTGCCAAGTACTACGACGCGAGCGGTACCGCCAGGGACCCGCTCGACATCCTCAAGGGCGCCGGGGTGAACTACGTCCGCCTGCGCGTCTGGAACAACCCGGCCAGCGGCTACAACAACAAGGCCAAGGTGCTGGCGTACGCGAAGCAGGTCAAGGCCAAGGGCCTCAAGCTGCTGGTCGACTTCCACTACTCCGACACCTGGGCCGACCCGGGCAAGCAGTACAAGCCCAGGGCCTGGTCCAGTCACGGCATCAACCAGCTGCAGACGGATGTCTACGACTACACGTACGACGTCTGCAACAGCCTCAAGTCCCAGGGCACCACCCCGGACAGCGTGCAGATCGGCAACGAGATCAACGTCGGCATGCTGTGGGACGACGGCAAGGTGGTCAACAACGACTTCACCAACCTCAGCCTGCTCCTCAAGTCGGGTTACAACGCGACCAAGGCGTGCAACAGCAGCACTCAGGTGATCATCCACACGGCCAACTCGGACAGCGACGCGCACGCGCGCTGGTTCTACGACGGCATCAAGGCGAAGGGCGTCAACTGGGACATCACCGGGCTGTCCTACTACTGCCCGTGGCACGGCACGCTGGCCAACATGGGCAGCGTGGTGTCCGACATGAAGTCCCGGTACGGCAAGAACGTGATCATCGCCGAGACGGCCTACCCCTTCACCTCGGCGAACGCGGACAGCACCAGCAACTCGATCACCTCCGGCTGCTCGGGCTACCCGCTCACCTGGCAGGGTCAGGCCGACAACTTCACCGCCGTACAGAACACGGCTCGCAACGCCGGCGCGATCGGTGTCTTTTACTGGGAGCCGACCTGGTACGCGGTCAAGGGCAACGGATGGGACCCGGCCGACATCAACAACAGCGGAAACGGCTGGGACAACATGGCCATCTTCAACTGGACCGGGCAGGTGAACCCGAACGTCAAGTGGACGCCGTAGCGCCGTAGCGCCATAGCGACCAAGACCACGGGCCCGGTGCTCGAAAGCACCGGGCCCGTCACCCGTGCCCGCCCCGTCCCCACAGGAGGGCGCGGATCACCACATGCCGCTCACATGTGGACCGTGGGGGCGGCCTCCGCGTCGACCGCCGGGACGCCGCGCCGGTAGAGCAGCACCGTGAGCAGGGCGCCGACCGCGAAGAAGCCGGCCGACCACCAGTAGGCGGCGGAGTAGGACTCCAGTGCGGCCTGGGCCTGGACGAGCTTGTCGGTGGGGTTCTTGCCGACCAGGTACGACGTGGCGGCGCTGGCGGCGAGCGTGTTGAGCAGCGCCGTGCCGATGGAACCGCCGATCTGCTGCATCGTGTTGACGGAGGCCGAGGCGACTCCGGAGTCGTCGGCGGCCACACCGCTGGTGGCCAGACTCATGGCCGGGGCCATGATCAGGCCGATGCCCAGGCCGGTGACCAGCAGCGGGGGCAGGACGTTGGCCGCGTAGGTGCTGTCCAGTCCGAGGGCGGTCAGCCAGACCATGCCGACGGCTCCGAGGACCATGCCGAGCGGGACCACGATCTTCGGCCCGATGCGCGGGATCAGGACGCTGGTGGACATGGTGGCGCTCACCATGAGGGCGCCGACCATCGGGAGGAAGGCCAGACCCGTCTGGACGGCGGAGAAGCCGAGGCTGAGCTGGAGGTAGTAGGTGAGGAACAGGAACACACCGAACATTCCGGCAGCCGAGATCAGCATGGCGACGAAGGACGCGCCACGGTCACGGTCCAGGAGTACGCGCAGCGGCAGCAACGGGTGCGAGGCCCTGGTCTGCCACCAGGTGAAGGCCGTCAGCAGTACGGCACCGGTGGCGAGGAAGCCCCAGGACAGCGGCGAGCTCCAGTCGTGCGACTCGGCGTTGGAGAAGCCGTAGACGATGCTGAAGAGGCCGGTGGTGACCAGGACGGTACCGGGGAGGTCGAGCTTGGCACTCCGGTCGCGGCCGGTGCTCCTCAGCAGCGTCCAGCCGCCGATGAGGACGGGCACGGCGATGATCAGGTTGACGAAGAGGGTCCAGCGCCAGTCCATGTACTCGGTGAGGACACCGCCGAGCAGCAGACCGACGGCCGCGCCGGAGCCGGCGATGGCGCCGAAGATGCCGAAGGCCTTGGCGCGTTCCTTGGGGTCGGTGAAGGTGGTGGTCAGCAGGGAGAGCGCGGCGGGAGCGAGCAGTGCGCCGAACAGACCCTGCAGGGCGCGGCCCGCGACGAGCATCTCGAAGCTGGTGGCGGCACCGGCCACGGCCGAGGCGACCGCGAAGCCGCCGACGCCCACCAGGAAGGCGGGCTTGCGGCCGAAGAGGTCGGCTATCCGGCCGCCGAGCAGCAGCAGGCTGCCGAAGGCGAGTGAGTAGGCGGTGACGATCCAGGTCCGGTTGCCGTCGGAGAAGCCGAGGTCGGCCTGGGCGGACGGCAGGGCGATGTTCACGATGGTCGCGTCCAGCACGACCATGAGCTGAGCGAGCCCGATCATGGCGAGAATCCACCATCTGTGACGGGACCCGGCCTCCTCGGTTCGATCGCCGGTCTTCCCGAGCGCCACGGTGTCCGGTGCTGCTGCTGTCTGAGCCATGGGGACGTACTCCAGTCGTAGATCAGGTTACGAACGCGTGAAACGAAACGGTTTCGTACACCAGACTCTAAGCCCTCCGCGAGCGAAACGCAAACGTTTCGATTGAGGGCGCCCCATGGACGAGAAATGGCCAACCCGCGTTCGTTCGACCTGTCGGACATCGTTCGAAAACCCTTGACGCCCCGTCACGCACCGGTTGACACTCTCGCAACACAACGTCACACAGCTGAAATGGCGGGCCGAGATGACGTACGTCGCACGACTTCGCAGCCGCGCGAGACGCCGGGCGAGAGGCCGGGCGGGCCGCCTGGCCACGCTGACCGCCGCGTCACTGCTCATGGGGCTGGTCGGGACCGCGGCTCCCGCGCAGGCGGCCGAGGTCGCGGACATCACCGACGGCCTGGCCCTCTGGTACAAGCTCGACGCGGCGTCGGGCAGCACCGTCACCGACGCCTCCGGCAACGGCCGGACCGGCACGGTGGGCGGCACCGCTGACTGGTCGGACACCCGTCAGGGGCTCGGCTTCAACGGTTCCGACACCGCCGTCAAGGTGCCGGACGACGTCATGAAGGGCATGGACGCGATCACCGTCTCGACGGACGTGCTGATCGACTCCGCCCAGACCACCCCGTACTTCCTCTACGGCTTCGGCAACTCCAGCGGGAGCAACGGCAACGGCTATCTGTTCACCACCGGCAACACCTTCCGCACCTCCATAGCCACCGGCAACTGGTCGACGGAGCAGACCACCAGGCCCTCCGACGCCCACAACCTGACCCGCTCGGTGTGGAAGCACATCACCTACACCCAGACCGGCACCACCGGCGTCCTGTACGAGGACGGCGTGGAGGTGGCCCGCAACACCGCGGTCACCATCACCCCCGGCGCCATCGGCTCCGGCACCACCACCGCCAACTACATCGGCAAGTCCGTGTACGCGGGCGACAAGCTGTTCAAGGGCCGGATGCGCGACTTCAGGGTGTACGACCGGGCGCTCGCCGGCGCCGAGGTCGAGCAGCTCGCCCTTCCCGTCGCCACCCAGGGCGTCGCCGACGACAAGGCCGCCCTCGCCCTCGGCGACACCAGCGGTGTCACGGCCGACCTGAACCTGCCGAGGACCGGCACCGCCGGCGGTTCCGCGATCAGCTGGGCGAGCGACGACCCCGCCGTGGTGTCGGAAACCGGCAAGGTGACCCGCCCCGCCGCCGGTGAACCGGACGCCCGCGTCACGCTCACGGCCACCTTGAAGAAGGGCGCCGTGACCGACACCAAGACCTTCGACGTCACGGTCCGCGCCGCCTTCGACGACGAGACCGCCACCCGGCAGGCCGCCGAGGCGCTCACCGTCCACAACCTCGACGACGTGCGCGGCAACCTCACCCTGCCCACGGACGGCGCCTACGGCACGCGCGTCACCTGGTCCTCCGCGAAGCCGGAGGTCGTCGCCGCCGACGGCACGGTCCGCCGTCCCGCGCACGGCGACGGCGCCACCACCGTCGAACTCACGGCCACGGTCACCAAGGGCGAGGCGAAGGCCACCCGCGTGCTGACCGCCAAGGTCCCCGAGCTCCCCGCCCAGGCGCCCCTCAAGGGCTATATGTTCAGCTACTTCACCGGCGAGGGCACCACGGACGGCGAGCAGCTCTACACCGCCCTCAGCAAGGGCAACGACCCGCTGAAATGGCGGGAGTTGAACGACGGCAAGCCCGTCCTGACGTCCACGCTCGGCGAGCGGGGCCTGCGCGACCCGTTCATCATCCGCTCCCCGGAGGGCGACAAGTTCTACCAGATCGCCACCGACCTGAGGATCTACGGCAACGGCGACTGGGACGCCTCCCAGCGCACCGGCAGCAAGTCGATCATGGTCTGGGAGTCCACCGACCTCGTCCACTGGACCGACCAGCGCCTGGTGCAGGTCTCCCCCGACAGCGCGGGCAACACCTGGGCGCCCGAGGCGTTCTACGACGAACAGCGCGGCGAGTACGTCGTCTTCTGGGCCTCGAAGCTGTACGACAACGAGGCGCACTCGGGCGACACGTACAACCGCATGATGTACGCGACGACCCGCGACTTCCACACCTTCAGCGAGCCCAAGGTGTGGATCGACCGCGGCTACTCGGTGATCGACTCCACGGTGGTCCAGCACGACGGAACGTACTTCCGTCTGTCGAAGGACGAGCGGAACAACACCTCCTCGACGCCCAACAGCAAGTTCATCTTCGAGGAGAAGAGCGACTCGCTCCTGGACACGTCCTGGAGCGCGGTCGCCGAGGGCATCGGCAAGGGCGCGATGAGCGCCGCCGAGGGACCGCTGGTGTTCAAGTCCAACACCGAGGAGAAGTGGTACGCGTTCCTCGACGAGTTCGGCGGCCGCGGCTACCTCCCCTTCGAGACGACCGACCTCGACTCCGGCGTCTGGACCCCGTCCACCGGCTACGACCTGCCCGCCAAGCCCCGCCACGGCACCGTCCTGCCGGTCACCCAGGCCGAGTACGACCGGCTGCTGCGCGCCTATCAGCCCGACCAGCTCGTGGAGAGCGTCGAGGACATCGAGGTCGAGACGCGCATCGGTGACGCGCCGGTGCTGCCGGCCACGGTCGTCGCCACGTACGCGGACGGCCTGAAGCGTCCCGTCTCCGTCACCTGGGCGGACGTACCGGCATCCCAGTACGCGCAGGCCGGTGCCTTCACGGTGACCGGCGGCCTGCCGGACGGCACCACGCTCAAGGCCGAGGTCACGGTCTCGCCCGAGGGCCCCGAGGTCCCGGCCGACCTGCTCCTGCGCTACGACTTCGACGAGACCGGCGGCAGCATCGCCCGCGACTCCAGCGGGCACGGCTACCACGGCACCTATGTCCGTACGCCCGACTTCGGCACCGGCGTGCACGGCGGCTCGTTCAAGATGTCCGGGAGCTCCACCTCCTCGCCGTACGTCAAGATCCCGAACGGCGTACTCAAGGACACCGACAGCGTCACCGTCTCGACGTACGCCAAGTGGAAGGGCGGCGACAGCTTCCAGTGGCTGTTCGGGCTCGGTCCCGACAGCGACAAGTATCTCTTCGCCACCCCGTCCAACGGAGGCAACAGCCTCTACTCCGCGATCACCAAGGCCAGTTGGTCGGCCGAGTCGAAACTGACGGCCGGCTCGCAGCTCACGCCCGGCGAGTGGCGGCACGTCACGGTCACCCTCGACGGCTCGACCGGCACGATGGTCCTCTACCTCGACGGCGTCGAGGCGGCCCGGACGACGACCACCGTCAAGCCGTCCGAGCTGTACGACGCGAACAAGGACCACAGCGGCTACATCGGCAGGTCCCTGTACTCGGCCGACCCGTACTTCGGCGGCGAGGTCGACGACTTCCGCGTCTACGACCGGGCCCTGCCGGCCGCGGAGATCATGGAGCTCAGCGGCAACACCGCGGGCATCGCCAAGGCGACGCACCCCGCGCTGAAGGTCGACGCGATCATCGACAACTCCGCCGGCGAGATCACGCTGCCGATGCGGGAGGGCACCGATCTCACCGCACAGGCACCGGAGTTCACCCTCGCCCGGGGCGCGACGATCAGCCCCGCCTCCGGCAGCGTCCAGGACTTCAGCAAGCCGGTGACGTACGAGGTGACGGGCTCCGACGGCAAGAAGCGCGGCTGGACGGTGAGGGCACTGATCATGAAGAGCCCGGTCCTGCCAGGGCTCAACGCCGACCCGAACATCGTCCGCTTCGGGGACACCTTCTTCATCTACCCGACCACCGACGGCTTCGAGGGCTGGAGCGGTACGCAGTTCAAGGCGTACTCCTCCACCGACCTGGTCCACTGGAAGGACCACGGCGTGATCCTCGACCTGGGGCCGGACGTCTCCTGGGCGGACAGCAGGGCCTGGGCGCCGACGATCGCCGAGAAGAACGGGAAGTACTACTTCTACTTCAGCGCCGACGCGAACATCGGCGTCGCGGTGTCCGACTCGCCCACCGGCCCGTTCAAGGACCCGCTCGGCCGACCGCTGCTCAAGGCGGGCCAGTTGACCGGCCAGATGATCGACCCGGCGGTCTTCACGGACGACGACGGCACGTCGTACCTGCACTTCGGCAACGGCCGGGCCTACGTCGTCCCGCTGAACGACGACATGACGTCCTTCGACGCCTCGAAGATCAAGGACATGACCCCGAGCGGCTACAACGAGGGCTCCTTCGTCATCAAGCGCGAGGGCACCTACTACTTCATGTGGTCGGAGAACGACACCCGGGACGAGAACTACCGCGTCGCCTACGCCACGGGCCCCTCCCCCACCGGCCCGTGGACCAAGCGGGGCGTGATCCTGGAGAAGGACCTCTCGCTGGGCATCAAGGGTCCGGGCCACCACTCCGTGGTCCAGGTCCCGAACACCGACGACTGGTACATCGCCTACCACCGTTTCGCCATCCCGGGCGGTGACGGCACCCACCGCGAAACCACCGTCGACAAGCTGGAGTTCGACTCCGACGGCCTGATCAAGAAGGTCGTCCCGACGCTGACGAGCATCGACCCGGTCACCGTCGTCCACGCGGGCGCCGACGCCCGCGGCACCGAGGGCGCCGCGATCCGGCTCACCGGCACCGTCTCCGGTGCGGGCAGTCCGCAGTGGAGGGTGGAAGAGGGAGCGCCCTGCACCATCGAGAACCCCGGGGCAGCCGCGACCACGATCACCTGCACCGACGACGGCACCTACCAGGTCACCCTCACCGGCGGCCGCAGCAGGGACAGCGCCACGGTCACCGTCGACAACGCGGCCCCGGCGATCACCTCCGCCGCCGGCCCGAAGTCACCCGTCGCGGTCGGCCACCGTACGGTCGTCACCGCCGCGTTCGCCGACCCCGGCACCGGTGACACCCACACCTGCGAGGTCGACTGGAAGGACGGCACCGAGCCGACGGGCGGCACCGTCACCGCCTCCGGCTGCGAGGCCGCCCACACCTACACCACGGCGGGCATCCGCCGACCGGTGGTCACGGTGACCGACGACGACGGCGCCTCGGACCGTACGACACTCCCCGAGCTGATCGCCTACGACCGCGCCGCCGGCCCCACGGCCGGTACCGGGGTCATCACCTCGCCGGCCGGAGCCCAACCCGCCCGGCCGGGGCTGACCGGCAAGGCGGTCTTCTCCTTCGTCGCCGGCTACGGGAAGAACTCGACCGTCCCGTCCGCGAAGGCCGCCTTCGACTTCGGGGCAGGTCGCCTGAAGTTCCGTTCCACCGGCGCCGACTGGCTCGTGGTCACCGGTTCGACGGCCGTCTTCCAGGGCTCGGGGACGGTCGACGGCACCGGCGGATACGGCTTCCGCGTCACCGCGACGGACGGCCCGGACACTTTCCGCATCGAGATCTGGAAGAAGTCCACCGGGAGCGTGGTCTACGACAACGGCAGCGGAGTGCGGAGCACGGGTTTCATCACCGTCGGGGGTCTCACCGGGGGTCAGGCTCCACGGAGCGCGTGAGGAGTGGGTGCAACGTGCTCGCAACCTTCCGCGTGCTGAACTCGGTGACCATGTCGGAGGAAACCACGTCCGAGGCATCCCTACCCGCCGCGTACGACGAGGTCCCGCGCGTCGAGCTCACCCCAGCGGCGGCCGGGCTGGTGCGCCGGCTGCGCGAGGCGCACGGGCCGCTGATGTTCCACCAGTCCGGCGGCTGCTGCGACGGCAGCGCGCCCATGTGCTACCTGGCGGGCGAGTTCCGCACCGGCGGCTCCGACGTGCTGCTGGCGGAGCTGGTCGTGGCGGGGGTCGAGGAGCCGGTGACGTTCTGGATGTCGCGGAGCCAGTACGAGGTGTGGAGCCACACCCGGCTGATCGTCGACGTCGTCGAGGGGCGGGGCAGCGGCTTCTCGCTGGAGGCCCCCGAGGGGGTGCGTTTTCTCATCCGTTCGCGGGTCGTCGGCGCATAGACACCTCGACAGTCGGTGTCGTCTGGTGCACTTCCCCTGAGTTCCGGGACGGATGACGAGACCTCAGGGGAGAGCGTGACGCATCGTCAACGACGGTTCGCGGCTTGCAGAACGGCACTGACGTTACTCGCGGCATTCGGCACCCTGGCCGGTGCGGCCCTGTTCGGGGCGGCACCGGCCGACGCCGTCCCGGGGGGCGGGACCGAGATCGCGCCAGGTGTCGCCTACGAGCAGTTCGACATCCCGGCGGCCGACGGGGTGGCACACGCCCATGTGCTGAGCGTCGACCTGCGCGATTCCCATGTACGCCTCGACCTGCTGCATCCCGGGGCGGTGGCCGCGCGGGCCCCCGTGTCCGGCATAGCCGACGCGGCCGGTGCCGTGGCGGGCGTGAACGGCGACTTCTTCAACATCACCGAGACCCAGCACCCGGGCGTCGAGGCCACGGGGGCGAGCGTGGGTCCGGCGATCGCGAAGGGCCGTGTCCTCAAGGCGGCGGTGCCGAACGGCCAGCGCTTCGGTCCCGCGCTGCCGCCCGGCACCAGCACCGAGGACGTGATCGGCGTGGGCGTCGACCGCCGGGCCCGGCTGGACGACCTGGCGCTCGACGGCTCGATCCGCACACCCGAGGGACGGCTGCCGCTCGGCGGGCTCAACCAGTACGCGCTGCCGCTCGGGTCCATCGGGGCGTTCACCGCGCGGTGGGGCAGCGCGTCGCGGGTCCGCGCCACCTGCGGCACCGACACCGACCGGGCGGCCCCGTGCAGCACGGACACGTACGAGGTGACGGTCCGCCGCGGCCGGGTCGTGTCGAGCGCCGACACCCCGGGCAGCGGCCCGATCCCGCCGGGCACCACGGTGCTCGTCGGCCGGGAGGCGGGCGCGTGGCAACTGCGGAAGTTCTTCACGGGCGAGCGGGTGAGCGTGCGGCACCGCCTGGTGGCGGCCGCGTCCCGGATCCCGTACCGCTTCGCGCTCGGCGGGTACCCGGTCCTCACCGGCGGGCAGCCGCTGCCCGGCCTGGACGACACCACCTCGGCCGTGCGGACCGCCGTGGGCATCGCGGACGGCGGGCGGCGCCTGCTGCTGCTCGCGCTGGACGGCGCGCCCGAGTACCGCACCGGCCTGACGATCGCCGAAGTAGCGGATGTCATGCGGGAGTTGGGTTCGGCCGACGCCTTCAGTCTGGACGGCGGCGGGTCGACGACCCTGGTCGCCCGGGAGCCGGGTGCGAGCGCCGTATCCGTGCGCAACCACCCCTCGGACGGCGAGGAACGCCCGGTCCCGAACGGCATCGGGATCTTCTCGGCCCCATGAGTCCTGTGATCCCCGTGCGCACCATGAGGCTCATGGTCTGAGGCTGCTCACGATGTCCGCCGTAGCCGTCAGACCGCTGTTGATGCTGGGTGCGATGTCCGTGCCGGCCAGATAGAAGCCGAGCAGCAGGCACACCAGCGCGTGGGAGAACTTCAGCCCGCCACTGCGCAGGAAGATCACCGCCAGGACCGCCAGCAACAGCACCACAGAGATGGAAATCGCCATCGTCAACCTCCTCCGCCACGCCGCCTTGTCCGATTCACGGCGTTCGGCCGCAAGTGTGGCGTAGCGGAGGGTTCGTCCGGGCGGCTGACATGTACTCCGAACGTGTGGTGTCCGCGTCGATCAGTGGGCGTCGAGGAAGGCCTCCAGGCCGGCCAGGTCGTCGGTGTTGATGTAGTCGACGTCGGCGGCGAGGAGTTCGGTCCACACCGCGTCCCGGGCGGGGCCTGCCACGTCCGGGGTGGCCCACAGCCGCACCTGCTGCCCGCGGGCGTGCGCCGCCTGGACGATGCCGCGCAGCTTCTGCCGCTCGGCGTCCGGGAACGCGCCCACGCCCGCCCAGGTGAAGTTGAGCGTCCAGTTGTCGGAGATCAGCGGGACGAAGGAGGCGGGGGCCGAGGTGCCGAGGTCGGCGAGCCGGCCGTCGTAGAAGGCGCGGCGGACACTCTGGGCCTCCATCGGCGTACGGGCCGCGCGGTCACCGGAGATGACAGCGGTGACCGGGCCGGGGAGGACACGGCCGTGGGCGTACGTCGTGAACAGGTGCTTGTAGCGCCGAAGGTGCCGGTCGAGTTCGAGGTACGTCGACGAGCCCTCGGTCTTGATGTCGATGAGCAGTTGCAGCGGTCTGCGGTAACCCCGGTACACCGCACCGTGGTTGGCCTTGACGCGGGCGGCCAGCGGTTCGAGGTAGAGGGATTCGAGCGTGCGGGTCGGGTCGAGGTCGACCGGGTCGTGGGCGACGAGGAGCTGGTCGCCGACGAGGTAGATGTCGGCCTCGACGCTGCCGAAGCGGTGGTCGAGGGCGTCGAGGAGGGGACGCGGGTGCTCGTAGTCGTTGTGGGCGTGGGCGCGCCACAACGGGCGGGAGCGGTGCTTCTGGTCGCCGGCGAACGCGCTGCCGGCGGGCGGAGCGAGCACTGCCGCGAGCGCGGCACCGAACGTAGTGAGGGCTCTGCGACGGGTGATGAGGGCCATGCTCTGCCTCCCTGTGGGGCGGGTCCGAACCACAGGGAGTATGAAGCTGACCGGGCTTCAATGAACCTGTACATGCCAGGAATTGGCCGGACTGTCCTCGCTTGTTCACTCCTTCCTCGCGGGCGCACGAAAAAGCCCGCCCCAGGTGGGGCGGGCTTCACCAAGTGACGGTCAGGGGGCTCGCAGGTCGATCAGTTCGGCCAGCGCCTCGCGGTGGGCGCCCGCCGTGCCGTGGGCGATCGAGTCGGCCTTCGCCCGCTTCAGGTGCAGATGGGCCGGGTGCTCCCAGGTCATACCGATTCCGCCGTGCAGTTGGAGCGCCTCCTCGGCGGCCCGGACGGCCACGGGCGCCGCGTACGCCTGCGCGACGGCGACCGCCACGTCGACGTCCTCACCGGTCGTGAGCGCGTCCGCCGCGCCCCGGGCAGCCGCGCGCAGGTGGACGACCTCCAGCCACAGCTGGGCGAGCCGGTGCTTGAGCGCCTGGAAGCCACCGACGGGCCGGTTGAACTGCTTGCGATCCTTCAGATAGCGGACGGTCTCCGTCAACGACCATTCGGCGAGGCCCAGTTGCTCGGAGGCGAGCAGCCCGGCTCCGGCGCGCAGGGCACGGCGTACGGCGGGTTCGGCGTCGCCGGTCCGGCGGCCCGCGGCACCTTCGAGGAGGACCGTCGCCACGGGCCGGGTCAGGTCCAGGGACACCTGCGGGGTGAGAGTCACGGCGTCCGCGTCGACCGCGTACAGCCCGCCGTCGTCCGCGGGGACGAGGAGCACATCGGCGGCCACCGCGTCCGCGATGCCGGTCAACTCGCCGTACAGGGCGCCGCCTTCGTGTCGTACGGCCTTGTAGGCGCCGCCCGGAGCGACGTTCAGTGCGACGGCCAGGGCGCCGATCGTCCGCCCCGAGGCCAGCTCGGTCAGCAGGTCGTCGGCATCGCAGGCCAGCAGCGCCTCGGTGGCGACGACGGCACTCGTCAGATACGGCACGGGGGCCACCGCCCGCCCCAACTCCTCCAGGACGACGGCGACTTCGCGGTGGGTGGCGCCCTGGCCGCCGAGCGCCTCGGGCACCAGGAGTCCGGCGAGGCCCATGCCCTCGGCCAGCGCCTTCCACGCCTCGGGGTCGTGCGGCGTGTCCGACTCGGTGCGGGCGATCACGTCGGGCGGGGCGCAGTGGTCGGTGAGCAGGTCGCGGACGGCGGCGCGGAGCGCCTCTTCCTCCTCCGAGTAGAGCAGGTCGGTCATCGGGCGAGGTCCTTCCAGGCGACGTCCTTGTCGGTGCGCGGCTCGGCGGGCAGGCCCAGAACGCGCTCGGCGACGATGTTCAGCAGGACTTCGGTGGTCCCGCCCTCGATGCTGTTGCCCTTGGAACGGAGGTAGCGGTAACCGGCGTCGCGGCCGGTGAAGTCCACGAGTTCCGGCCTGCGCATGGTCCAGTCGCTGTACAACAGGCCCTCTTCGCCGAGGAGTTCGACCTCCAGGCCGCTGATCTCCTGGTTGAGGCGGGCGAAGGCGAGCTTCATGCCGGAGCCCTCGGGGCCGGGCTGGCCCGCGACGAGTTGCTGGCGCAGCCGCTCGCCGGTGAGGCGGGCGACCTCGGTCTCGACCCAGAGCCGCAGCAGCCGCTGGTGCAGGTCGTGGGTGCGCAGTTCGGGGCGTTCGCGCCAGGCCTTGGCGGCCGGGCCGATCATGCCGCCCTCGCGGGGCAGTCGCATGCCGCCGATGGAGACGCGCTCGTTCATGAGGGTCGTCTGCGCGACCCGCCAGCCGTCGCCGACCTCGCCGAGACGGCGGGAGTCGGGGATGCGGACGTCGGTGAGGAAGACCTCGTTGAACTCGGCCTCGCCGGTGATCTGGCGCAGCGGCCGTACCTCGACACCCGGGTCGGTCATGTCGCAGATGAAGTACGTGATGCCCTGGTGCTTGGGCACGTCCGGGTCGGTGCGGGCGATGAGGATGGCCCAGCGGGCGCTATGGGCGCTGGACGTCCACACCTTCTGGCCGTTGACGACCCAGCTGTCGCCCACCCGCACGGCCCGCGTGCCGAGCGCGGCGAGGTCGGACCCGGCGCCGGGCTCGCTGAACAGCTGGCACCAGACCTCCTCCCCCACCCACAAGGGCCGCAGATACCGCCCCTTCTGCTCCTCCGTGCCGTAGCCGAGGATCGTCGGCGCGGCCATCCCGAGGCCGATGCCGATGCGCCGAGGGTCGTTGTCGGGAGCGCCCGCGGCCTCCAACTCGGCGTCCACGACGGCCTGGAGGGAGCGGGGGGCGCCGAGCCCGCCGAGACCCTCGGGGTAGTGCACCCACGCCAGACCGGCGTCGAAGCGGGCCTTGAGGAAGTCCGTCCGGTCGGTGCTCGCGGGCGGACAGGCGGCCAGCAACTTAGTTGTGCGGCGCTTGAGTTCGGCTGCGTCGATCATGCCGCGCCTGCCTCGGTGAGGCCGGGGATGACGACGAGCCGGCCGGTGGTGACACCGTCGGCGAGCCGCTGCACGGCCGCCGCGGCCCCGCCCAGCGGCACACGTTCGCTCACCAGCGGCTTGATCGCACCGCGGGCGGCCAGTTCGGTGAGCTGCTCGTGGCAGTGCTGGACCAGCTTCGGAGCCTTGGTGTTGTACAGGCCCCAGTGCAGGCCGAGGACCGAGTAGTTCTTCACCAGGGCGTGGTTCAGCGGCGGGCTGGGGATCGTCCCGCTCGCGAAGCCCACGACGACGATCCGGCCCTCGAAGGCGACGACCTTCGTGGACTGGGCGTAGGCCTCGCCGCCGACCGGGTCGTAGATCACGTCGGCGCCCCGGCCGCCGGTGGCCTCCTTGACGGCGGCGATCACGTCCTCGGCACGCCGGTCGATCACCACATCGCAGCCCGACTCCCGGGCTGCTGCGGCCTTTTCGGCGCCGCCGACGACACCGATCACGGTCGCGCCGGCCGCCTTGCCGAGCTGCACGGCCGCGCTGCCGACCCCTCCCGCGGCAGCGTGGACGAGCAGTGTCTCGCCGGCCTCCAGCCCGGCCCGGCGGTGCAGGCCGAACCAGCCCGTCTGGTAGCCGATGTGCAGGGCGGCGGCCTCGGCGTCGTCCAGCGAGTCGGGCGCGGACAGGAGAGCGGCGGTGTCCGCGACGGCGTACTCGGCGAAACCGCCGTACGGCAGCGCGGGGTTGGCGATGACCCGCCGGCCGTCCTCGGTCTCGCCGCAGATCTCCACGCCGGGCGTGAACGGCAGTGGGGGCTGGACCTGGTAGTGGCCCCGGACCATGAGCACGTCCGGGAAGTTGATGTTCGCGGCACGCACCTTCAGCAGGACCTGGCCGTCACCGGGCGTGGGCCGCGCCACCTCCGCCAGGCGCAGCACCTCGCCGGGCTCGCCGTTCTCGTGCACTTGCCATGCCTGCATGCGGAGCCTCCACGGGACTGCGTCGTCTTACCGGAGTCATGACCGGAGTCCCCCGCATACTAAGCGGTCGCTTGCACATCAGGGAACAGTCATCTGCGTCACGACCGCTTGGGCCGCGCCCGCACATGCATCCGCTCGCCCTGCGGCCCGAACAGGCTGAGGAACTCCACCGGCCCCTCCCCCGTCGACCCGAACCAGTGCGGCACCCGGGTGTCGAACTCGGCGGCCTCCCCCGCCGTGAGCACCACATCGTGCTCGCCCAGCACCAGCCGGAGCCGCCCGGACAGCACGTACAACCACTCGTACCCCTCGTGGGTCCGCAGTTCCGGTTCTTCCTGCCGCTGTGGTTCCAGCACCTTGAAGGCCTGGAGCCCGCCGGGCTGGCGGGTGAGCGGCCAGTGGGTGCGGCCGTGCCGGCAGATCGGCGCGGCCCGCACGCGCGGATCGCGCACCGCGGGGGTGCCCACCAGTTCGTCCAGCGCCACCTCGTGCGCCCGTGCGATCGGCAGCAGCAGTTCCAGGCTGGGCTTGCGCAGACCGGACTCCAGCCGGGAGAGCGTGCTCACCGAGATGCCGGTGGCCTCACAGAGCCCGGCCAGCGTCGCCCCCCGCTCCTTCCGGATCCGCCGCAGCCGCGGGCCCACCTCGGCGAGGACCTCGCCCATGTCGTCACTCATGACATCCATTGCAGTTTCGGCAAACACATTTGTCAATGCGGCAGCGGGAGAGCGACCGTCTCGGTGGAGGTGGTCACCCATGACCGAGAACCGCGAAGTGACCGAGAACTACGAAGTGGTCGTCGTCGGAGGCGGCGCGGCCGGACTGTCCGCCGCGCTGATCCTGGGCCGGGCCCGGCGCCACACGCTGGTCGTCGACGCGGGCGAGCCGCGCAACGCTCCCGCCGCGCACATGCAGGGCTATCTGTCCCGGGACGGCATGTCCCCGGCCGACTTCCTGGCGGTCGGCCGGGAGGAGATCGCGCGGTACGGCGTCGAGCTCGTCCGGGACCGGGCGGTGGACGTCAGACAGGGCTTCGCCGTGGACCTGGCCGGCGGGCGCACCGTGCACGCCCGACGCCTCGTGATCGCGACCGGTCTGAGAGACGAGCTGCCCCAGGTCGCGGGCCTCGCCGAGCGCTTCGGCCGGGACGTGCTGCACTGCCCGTACTGCCACGGCTGGGAGGTCCGCGACCAGGCGTTCGGCGTGCTCGCGACCACCCCGATGAGCGTGCACCAGGCGTTGATCGTGTCCCAGTGGTCGAAGGACGTGACCTTCTTCCTGCACACGGTCGCCGAGGAGGAACTGTCGGACGACGACCTGCGCAGGCTCGCCGCGGCCGGCGTCAAGGTCGTGCCCGGCGAGGTCTCCGAAGTGATCGCGGAGGACGACCGGCTCACCGGCATCCGCCTCGCGGACGGCGCCACGCACGAGCGCGAGGTGCTGTTCGTGGCGCCCCGGGCCGTTCCGCGGACCGATCTGCTCCAGCGGCTGGGAGCCGAGCTGCACGAGACCCCGTTCGGCGCGTATCCCGTGGTCGACCAGACGGGCCTGACCACCGTGCCCGGCGTGTGGGCCGCGGGCAACGCGATGGGCTTCGCGGAGCAGGTCGTGAACGCGGCGGCCGGCGGGTACCGGGCGGGCGCGACCATCAACGGGGAGCTCCTGATGACCGACCTCGACGCCGCCGTCCGGGTGTAGACCGCCCGCCTCCGGTGCACCATGGCTGCATGCTGCTGACCCGGCTGGCCCAGGTGTCCCAGGAGGTCGCCGCCACCTCCGCACGCTCCCGGAAGATCGCGCTCCTCGCCGAGCTGTTCCGGGACGCCGAGGCGGCGGACGTGCCGATCGTCATCCCGTACCTGGCGGGACGACTGCCGCAGGGGCGGCTCGGCGTCGGCTGGAAGGCGCTGAGCCGCCCGGCCGCCCCGGCCGCCGAGCCGACCCTGACCGTGCGCGAGGTGGACGTCCGGCTGAGCGAGCTGGGCAAGGTGGCGGGCGCCGGTTCCCAGGCCGAGCGGGCCCGGCTGGTCGGTGAGCTGATGGGCGCGGCCACGGCGGACGAGCAGCGGTTCCTGCTCGGGCTGATCAGCGGAGAGGTGCGGCAGGGCGCGCTGGACGCGGTCGCGATCGAGGGCCTCGCCCAGGCGACTGGGGCACCGCCGACGGACGTCCGGCGGGCGGTCATGCTCGCGGGCTCGCTCCAGACGGTGGCCGAGGCCCTGCTCTCGGAGGGCCCCGCCGCCCTGGACCGTTTCCGGCTCACCGTCGGCCGTCCGGTCCTGCCGATGCTGGCGCACAGCGCCTCCTCGGTCGCGGAGGCGGTCGAGAAGCTCGGCGCGTGCGCGGTCGAGGAGAAGCTGGACGGCATCCGCGTCCAGGTGCACCGCGACGGCGAAACGGTACGGCTCTACACCCGCACCCTGGACGACATCACCGGCCGCCTGCCCGAACTGACCTCGGCCGCCCTGGAGTTGAGGGGCGAGCGGTTCATCCTGGACGGCGAGGTCATCGCCTTCGACGCGGACGGACGGCCCCGCTCCTTCCAGGAGATCGCCGGCCGCGTCGGCTCCCGCGTCGACGTGGCGACGGCCGCCGGGACGGTCCCCGTCTCCCCCGTCTTCTTCGACGCGCTGTCCGTAGACGGCCACGACCTCCTCGACCTGCCGTTCGCCGAGCGGCACGCGCGACTGGCCCGGCTGGTGCCCGAGCCGATGCGGGTGCGGCGGACACCGGTGTCGGGGCCCGAGGACGTGCACGCGGCAGAGGAGTTCCTCGCCGAGACGCTCAAGCGGGGCCACGAGGGCGTCGTCGTGAAGTCCCTCGACGCCCCCTACAGCGCGGGCCGGCGCGGTGCGTCCTGGCTGAAGGTCAAGCCGGTCCACACGCTCGACCTGGTCGTGCTGGCCGTCGAGTGGGGTCACGGCCGCCGCACGGGCAAGCTCTCCAACCTGCACCTCGGCGCCCGCACGGCCGACGGCTCCTTCGCGATGCTCGGCAAGACCTTCAAGGGCATGACCGACGCGATGCTGACCTGGCAGACCGAGCGGCTCCAGGAGCTGGCCGTCGAGGACAACGGGTACGTGGTGACCGTACGCCCCGAACTCGTCGTCGAGATCGCCTACGACGGCCTGCAGAAGTCCACCCGCTACCCGGCCGGCGTCACCCTCCGCTTCGCCCGCGTGGTCCGCTACCGCGAGGACAAGCGACCGGAGGAGGCGGACACGGTCGAGACTCTGCTGGCCGCGCACCCGGAGGTGCGGCCGTGACGCAGGCTGCCAAGAAACGGAGCGCGGGCCTGTTGCTGTTCCGCCGCACCGAGCACGGCCCGGAGGTGCTGCTCGGCCACATGGGCGGCCCCTTCTTCGCGCGCCGCGACGCCGGGGCGTGGACCGTGCCGAAGGGCGAGTACGACCCCGAGGAGCCCGCCTGGGACGCGGCCCGCCGCGAGTTCCAGGAGGAGCTGGGGCTGGCTGTGCCCGACGGCGAGGCCGTACCGCTCGGCGAGGTCCGGCAGACAGGCGGCAAGATCGTCACGGCGTGGGCGATCGAGGCGGACCTCGACCCGGCCACGGTCAACCCGGGCACGTTCCGGATGGAGTGGCCGCCGAAGTCCGGCAAGACCCAGGAGTTTCCCGAGCTGGACCGCGTCGAGTGGTTCGGCCTCGACCGCGCGCGGGCCGTGATCGTCAAGGCGCAGGCCGCGTTTCTCGACCGCCTGGCGGAGCACTCGACCTGAGCAGATGCGTACGCGTTGCGGTCCCCACCGCCGCGCGGGAAGGTCGAAGCACAACCCGCTCCCAGGAGGTCGGTCATGCCCATCGCAACGGTGAACCCGGCGAACGGCGAGACGCTCAAGACGTACGAGGCCATGGGCGAGGAGGAGATCCGGCGCAGGCTCCAGCTCGCGGAGGCCACGTTCCGCACCTACCGCGCGACGACCTTCGCCGAACGCGCCCGCCTCCTGCACAGGGCCGCCGATCTCCTCGACGAGGACCAGCGGGACATCGCCCGGGTCATGACCACCGAGATGGGCAAGCCGATCAAGCAGGCCCGCGCCGAGGCCGCGAAGTGCGCCAAGGCGATGCGCTGGTACGCCGACCACGCCGAGGAACTGCTCGCCGACGAGGAGCCCGCCGCCGCCGACGTGAAGGACTCCGGCGCCTCCCGCGCCCTGATCCGCTACCGGCCGCTGGGCCCGGTGCTCGCGGTGATGCCGTGGAACTTCCCGCTGTGGCAGGTCGTCCGCTTCGCCGCGCCCGCGCTGATGGCGGGCAACGTGGGCCTGCTCAAGCACGCCTCGAACGTCCCGCAGACCGCCCTCTACCTGGAGGACCTCTTCCACCGCGCGGGCTTCTCCGAGGGCACCTTCCAGACCCTGCTCATCCACTCCGGCGCGGTCGACGACATCCTGCGCGACGAGCGCGTCAAGGCGGCCACCCTCACCGGCAGCGAGCCCGCGGGCCGGGCGGTGGCGTCCACCTCCGGGGAGATGGTCAAGAAGACGGTGCTGGAGCTGGGCGGCAGCGACCCGTACGTCGTGATGCCCTCCGCCGACCTCGACCGCGCCGCGCAGGTGGCGGTGACCGCGCGCGTGCAGAACACCGGACAGTCGTGCATCGCCGCCAAGCGGTTCATCGTGCACACGGACGTGTACGACGCCTTCGCCGAGCGATTCGTCCAGGGCATGAAGGCGTTGAAGACCGGCGATCCGCTGGAGGAGGACACGGAGGTCGGGCCGCTGTCGAGTGAGCGGGGACGGGCCGATCTGGAGGAGCTGGTCGACGACGCGAAGCGCGGTGGCGCGCGGGTGCTGTGCGGCGGGGAGCGGCCCGACGGGCCCGGCTGGTACTACCCGCCGACCGTCCTGACCGGCATCAGCCGCGAGATGCGCATCCACCGCGAGGAGGCCTTCGGGCCGGTCGCCACGCTGTACCGCGCCGGCGACCTGGACGAGGCCGTGCTGATCGCCAACGACTCGCCGTTCGGCCTGAGTTCCAACGTCTGGACGCGTGACGAGACCGAGGTCGACCGCTTCGTACGGGACCTGGAGGCCGGCAGCGTGTATGTCAACGGGATGACGGCGTCCCACCCGGCGTTCCCGTTCGGCGGGGTGAAGCGGTCCGGGTACGGGCGTGAGCTGTCCGGGCACGGAATCCGCGAGTTCTGCAACATCACCACCGTATGGCACGGAGCGTGAGTCTTCCGCGGCTACGATCCCCTTTGTGAACCGCGAAGTGACTCTGCCTCTGATCGTCGACGACCGCGGGACCTTGCAGGTGGCTGCCGCCGATGTGAGCAAATTGCTCCGCACGGTGGGGGGTCGGTGGCTGCACCTCGTGGAAGCCGGGGCGGACGGGCTCGACGAGGACACGGTGGCGGCGTTGACCATCGAGTTGGCCAAGCTCGCCGACCGTATTGATGTGGCGTGCATCGCTCACAGCAGCGGAGGGACCCCATAGAGGGTGACCCCATAGGGGGTGACCCCATAGGGGGTACAGACCGCGACGGATCCGCACCCCCACGGCGCTACCGGATCGGCATCCCCGACAAGGTCCGCGCGATCACCAACCGCTGGATCTCGCTCGTGCCTTCGAAGATCGTGTAGATCGCTGCGTCCCTGTGCATGCGCTCCACCGGGTACTCCCTGGTGTAACCGTTGCCGCCCAGGATCTGAATCGCCTGCGCGGTCACCTTCTTCGCCGTCTCACTCGCGAACAGTTTCGACATCGAGCCCTCGGCCGCCGTGAACTGCTTGCCGCTGACGGCCATCCAGGACGCCCGCCAGACCAGCAGACGAGCGGCGTCGATGGACGTACGCATGTCCGCGAGCTGGAAAGCGACACCCTGGTTGTCGATGATCGGCCGGCCGAACTGCTCGCGGGTCGTCGCGTAGTCGAGGGCGACCTCGTACGCGGCACGGGCCGTACCGACGGCCATCGCGCCAACGGCCGGCCGCGAAGCCTCGAACGTCGCCATCGCCGCGTTCTTCACGCGCTCTCTGCCCGCCTTGGCCTTCTCACGGGCCCGCGCCAGCCGCTCGTCCAGCTTCTCCTTGCCGCCGAGGAGGCAGGAGCCGGGCACCCGGACGTTGTCCAGGACGACCTCGGCGGTGTGCGAGGCGCGGATGCCGTGCTTCTTGAACTTCTGGCCCTGGGACAGGCCCGGCGTGCCCGGCGGGACGATGAAGGAGGCGTGGCCCTTGGAGCCCAGCTCCGGGTCGATCACGGCCACGACCACGTGGACGCCTGCGATACCGCCATTGGTCGCCCAGGTCTTCGTGCCGTTGAGCACCCACTCGTCCTTGGCCTCGTCGTACACGGCACGCGTCCGCATCGAGGCCACGTCGGAGCCGGCGTCCGGCTCGGAGGAGCAGAACGCGGCGACCTTGACATCGTTGGCATCGCCGTACATCTGGGGGATCCAGGTGCCGACCTGCTCCTCGGTGCCGTTGGCGAGGACGCCTACGGCGGCGAGGCCCGTGCCGACGATCGAGAGGGCGATGCCCGCGTCCCCCCAGAACAGCTCCTCCATGGCCATCGGGATGCCGAGGCCGGTGGGGTCGAAGTACTGCTGGGCGTAGAAGTCGAGGGAGTAGATGCCTACCTTGGCAGCCTCCTGGATAACCGGCCAGGGAGTCTCCTCACGCTCGTCCCATTCGGCGGCCGCGGGGCGGATCACATCGGCGGCGAAGCCGTGCAGCCAGTCCCGGACCTCCTTCTGTTCGTCGTTGAGCTCCATGGTGAACTCGGCCATGTCCCCTCCAGAGGCGACGCATACACATGTTACTTGCGGTAACTCGAGTCTGTTACCGGCGGGTAGGAAAAGTCAACTCCGGGCAACCGCTCGGCAGCCCGTTCGATGTCAGGCTGCTGTCAGGTGTTAGTTTGCGCAGGCATTACCGAATCAGCAGCACGGGTGGGGAGAGCACATGGACACCACGCAGCGGACCGATCAGCAACGGTCCGCCGACCGCCGCCGACGCGAGCTGCTGGAGGCCGCGGACAGAGTGGTGCTCCGCGACGGCCCACATGCCTCGATGAACGCGATCGCCGCGGAGGCGGGTATCACCAAGCCGATTCTGTACCGGCACTTCGGTGACAAGGGCGGACTTTACGCGGCATTGGCCAAGCGGCACACGGATGCCCTCCTGGATTCGCTGCGGGCCGCGCTGGACGCGCCCGCGGATCGGCGGAAGCGGGTCGAGGCGACGCTGGACACGTACCTCGCGGCGATCGAGGCGCGGCCTCAGGTGTACCGGTTCCTGATGCATCCCGCCGAGGGCGGGCAGACCGCGGACCAGGGTTTCGACGTCGGCAAGCACAGCGTTCCGCTGTTGCGGCGGATGGGTGAGGAACTGGCCCAGGTCATTGAGGATCGGCTGGATCTGGGGCCCGGGAGCCAGCAGTTGGCTCGGGTGTGGGGGCATGGGATTGTCGGGATGATGCATGCGGCCGGGGACTGGTGGTTGGGGGAACGGCCGTGTTCTCGGGCGGAGTTGGTGCGGAGTTTGGCCGATCTTTTGTGGGGGCGGCTTGCTGCTGCGGGGGACAAGGTGGGGGGGCCTGGGTTTTGACGGTCGTATTTCGTCTGCGGGCTCGGTGGGGGCTGGTCGCGCAGTTCCCCGCGCCCCTGAAGTAGGACCGCTCACCGGTGCCATGAAGCTCGGCCTACCTGTCTCATCAGGCGTCTGTGGCGCCAGCCCTTCAGGTGGTCCGCGTAGACCCGGCCCTCCACGTGGTCGTACTCGTGTTGTAGGCATCTGGCGAAGAAGCCCGTGCCGTGGACCGTGATCGGATCGCCCGTCGTCGTGAAGCCCTCGACCACCGCGTGGTCGTGGCGTTCGGTTCCCGCTTCCAGGCCCGGTAGGGACAGACAGCCCTCCGGGCCGCGCAGCACCACACCGTCGGTCTCCACCAGGCGCGGGTTCACCACGTGGCCCACGTGGCGGACCTCCTCGTCGTCCGGGCAGTCGTAGACGAAGACCCGTAGCGGCTCGCCGATCTGGTTCGCGGCGAGGCCGACGCCCCGTGCGGCGTACATGGTCGCGAACAAGTCCTCGACCAGTCGGCTCAGTTCGGGGCCGAAGTCGGTGACCTCCTCGCAGGGGGCGTGGAGCAGCGGGTCACCGAGCAGGGTGAGGGGCCGGACGCGCCCGTGGGCGCCCGGGATCGGGCCGTGTCGCATGGCGGCAAGGGTACGGTCCTTCCTGTCACGCGAAGGTCGTGCGGGCGCCGCGATTCGGGAGTGCGAATGGATCTCGATAGGCTGAGGTCCCACACCACGTTGCCGGAGGCAGAGGGCGCGGCGCGTACGCAGGGAGGATCGAGAACTGATGGCAGGCAACTCGGACCCGCTTTCGCCGCGGGCCAAGCTGGCCGTGACCGCGGGCAAGGCGGTCGCGGCGGCATCGCGTGCCGCGGGGCGCGGGAGCGGTTCGGTGATCGGCGGCCGGGTGGCACTCAAACTGGACCCCGACCTCCTCGCACGGCTCGCCCAGAACCTGGACGTCATCCTGGTGTCGGCGACCAACGGCAAGACCACCACCACCCGGCTGATCGCCGAGGCGCTGCGCGCCGCGGGGCCGGTCGTGTCCAACGCGCTCGGCGCCAACATGCCGGCCGGCATCACCTCGGCTCTCGCGGGCCGCTCGGAGGCGAAGTACGGCGTCATCGAGGTGGACGAGAAGTACCTCGCCGGGGTCGCCCGGGACACCGACCCGAAGTGCATCGCCCTGCTCAACCTCTCCCGCGACCAGCTCGACCGCGCCGCCGAGACCCGGATGCTCGCGGAGAACTGGCGGGAGGGGCTCGCGGGTTCCAAGGCGGTCGTCGTGGCCAACGCGGACGACCCGCTCGTGGTGTGGGCCGCCTCCTCCTCCCCCAATGTGATCTGGGTCGCCGCCGGGCAGATGTGGAAGGACGACGCCTGGTCCTGCCCGTCCTGCGGTGGTGTGATGCGGCGTCCGGGCGACGACTGGTTCTGCGGCGACTGCGGTTTCCGCCGGCCCACACCGAGCTGGGCGCTCTCCGGTGATCATGTTCTCGACCCGCACGGTTCCGCCTGGCAGATCCACCTCCAGCTGCCCGGCCGCGCCAACAAGGCCAACGCCGCCTCCTCGGCCGCCGTCGCCGCCGTCTTCGGTGTGCCGCCGCAGGTCGCCCTGGAACGCATGTACCAGGTGCAGGCGGTGGCCGGGCGCTATGACGTGGTGCAGTTCATGGAGCGTGATCTGCGCCTGCTGCTCGCCAAGAACCCGGCCGGCTGGCTCGAAACGTTCAGCCTGATCGATCCGCCGCCGACCCCGGTGATCCTCTCGGTGAACGCGCGCGGCGCCGACGGCACCGACACCTCCTGGCTGTGGGACGTCGACTACACGCGTCTGAGCGGCCACCCGATCTGCGTCGTCGGCGACCGCAAGCTCGACCTCGCGGTGCGCCTGGAGGTCGCGAACCAGCACTTCCAGGTGTGCGAGAACCTCGACCAGGCGGTACAGATGAGTCCGCCGGGCCGGATCGAGGTCATCGCCAACTACACCGCCTTCCAGGACCTGCGCCGCCGCGTCGGCAACTGACACATTCAGGGGACTTTTGTGAGCGACAACAGCCTGCGGGTCGTCTGGATCTATCCCGACCTGCTCAGCACGTACGGCGACCAGGGCAACGTCCTGGTCGTGGAGCGCCGAGCCCGGCAGCGCCGCCTCGACGTGGCCCGGCTCGACGTGCGCAGCGACCAGCCGATTCCTACCTCCGGCGACATCTACCTGATCGGCGGCGGCGAGGACCGGCCGCAGCGGCTCGCGGCCGAGCGGCTGCGGCGGGACGGCGGTCTGCACCGGGCCGTGGAGAACGGCGCGATCGTCTTCTCGGTGTGCGCCGGCTACCAGATCCTCGGCCACGAGTTCGTCAACGACCTCGGCCAGCGCGAGCCCGGCCTCGGCCTGCTCGACGTGGTCTCGGTGCGCGGCGAGGGCGAGCGGTGCGTCGGTGACGTGCTGGGCGACATCGACCCGCGCCTGGGTCTGCCCCCGCTGACCGGCTTCGAGAACCACCAGGGCGTCACCCACCTCGGTCCCACCGCCCGCCCCTTCGCCCAGGTCCGCCTCGGCAACGGCAACGGCACGGGGGACGGTACGGAGGGGGCGTACAACGACACGGTCTTCGGCACGTACATGCACGGCCCGGTGCTGGCCCGCAACCCGCTGATCGCCGACCTGCTGCTGAAGCTGGCGCTCGACGTGAACGCGCTGCCGCCGACCGACGACCGCTGGTACGAGGCACTCCGCAACGAGCGCATCGCTTCCGCGCAGCAGCCCGCGTGATCACAGTTGCGCAGCAGCCTGCGTACAGCCTCTCGGCCACGAGCGCGTTCCCCGGTGTTCAAGGGAATTAAAGGGGCCCGCCAGTGCCGTCCGGCATGGTCTTCACAGGGCCCGCCTGACACCTCGTCCGCTCAATTGTGCGGCCGCGTCCACCAGGCGGACGCCTGCTGGGGAGCCACCCCCATACGCCGATAAGGTGGCCGGAATCCACCCGGACAACACGGTCCGGGCCCCGGCCCACGTTGAGAAGGTATTCGGGCTATGCGCATTGGTGTCCTCACGTCCGGCGGCGACTGCCCCGGCCTGAACGCCGTCATCCGGTCCGTCGTGCATCGTGCCGTCGCCGACCACGGCGATGAGGTCATCGGTTTCCGGGACGGCTGGAAAGGCCTCCTGGAGTGCGACTACCTCAAGCTCGACCTCGACGCGGTGAGCGGCATCCTGGCGCGCGGCGGCACGATCCTCGGCTCCTCCCGGGTCCAGCCCTCGCACCTGCGGGACGGTGTGGAGCGCGCCCGGGGCCACGTCGCGGAGCTCGGTCTCGACGCGATCATCCCGATCGGCGGCGAGGGCACGCTCAAGGCGGCCCGGCTGATGTCGGACGCCGGGCTGCCCATCGTGGGCGTCCCGAAGACCATCGACAACGACATCGCGGTCACCGACGTCACCTTCGGCTTCGACACGGCCGTGGGTGTCGCGACGGAGGCCCTGGACCGGCTCAAGACCACCGCCGAGTCCCACCAGCGCGTGCTGGTCGTGGAGGTCATGGGCCGCCACACCGGCTGGATAGCGTTGCACTCCGGGATGGCGGCGGGCGCCCACGCCATCGTCGTACCGGAACGGCCCTTCGACATCGAGGAGTTGGCCGCGAAGGTCGGCGAGCGGTTCGAGGCGGGGAAGCGGTTCGCGATCGTCGTCGCGGCGGAGGGGGCTAAGCCCAGGCCCGGCACGATGGCCTTCGACGAGGGTGCCAAGGACGTCTACGGTCACGAGCGCTTCGCGGGGATCGCGCGGCAGCTGTCGATCGAGCTGGAGCAGCGGCTGGGGAAGGAAGCCCGGCCGGTGATCCTCGGGCATGTGCAGCGGGGTGGGACGCCTACGGCGTACGACCGTGTGCTGGCGACTCGGTTCGGGTGGCATGCGGTGGAGGCTGTGCATCGGGGGGAGTTCGGGGAGATGACGGCTCTTCGGGGGACCGACATCGTGATGGTGCCGCTGGCGGAGGCTGTGGAGACGTTGAAGACGGTTCCCGCGGAGCGGTACGCCGAGGCGGAGTGCGTGTTGTGACGTGCCGGTGAGAGCTCGGTTCGTTCGGTAGCCCCCGGTGACGATCGTCGCCGGGGGCAGTTCTAATCTGGGGCGGACAGACTCGTACAACCCCCATGAATCAGGAGCCGTTGGATGGATCACAGCGGGCACGGCATGACCATGGATCTGCCGCCGTTCACGCTGGGACGGGGACTTCAGTGGTCGGCTGATCCGTTCTTCCTCGTCGCCTGTCTGCTGGGGTTGGCCCTGTACGGGTGGGGTGTCGTGCGGTTGCGGCGGCGCGGGGACGCGTGGCCGGTGGGGCGGACGATCGCGTACGTCCTGGGCGTGCTGAGCGTCGGCCTCGTGATGTGCACCAAGCTGAACGACTACGGCATGGTCATGTTCAGCGTGCACATGGTGCAGCACATGGTGATCAGCATGCTGTCGCCGATCCTGCTCCTGCTCGGCGCCCCGATCACGCTGGCGTTGCGGGCGCTGCCGGCGGCGGGACGCGGTCGCCGCAAGGGGCCGCGGGAGTTCCTGCTGATGTTCCTGCACAGCCGGTACATGCGGATCATCACGCACCCCGCCTTCACCATCCCGCTGTTCATCGCGAGCCTTTACGCGCTGTACTTCACACCGATCTTCGACTTCCTGATGGGGTCCAAGACGGGGCACATCGCGATGATGGTGCACTTCCTCGCCGTCGGTGTGGTCTTCTTCTGGCCGATCATGGGGGTGGACCCGGGGCCCAGCCGCCCCGGCTATCTGATGCGGATGCTGGAGCTGTTCGCCGGCATGCCCTTCCACGCCTTCTTCGGCATCGCGCTCATGATGGCGTCCGAGCCCATGGTCGAGACGTTCAAGAACCCGCCCGCCTCGCTCGGTATCGACGCGCTCTCGGACCAGAACGCGGCCGGCGGCATCGCCTGGGCGTTCAGCGAGATTCCGTCCGTGCTGGTGCTGATCGCGCTGCTCTTCCAGTGGTACAGCTCCGAGCAGCGGCAGTCCAAGCGCGAGGACCGGGCCGCCGACCGGGACGGCGACAAGGAACTCGAGGCATACAACGCCTACTTGGCCTCATTGAACGCACGCGGGCGTTGACGGGCTTCTTCGACACTTCGCGCGAAGTGGCGGGGATACGAGCGTTCCTCGAGGGTGGGCGGGGGCGCGGACACTTCCGGGGGGTCGACCGCTCCCCCGGTGTCCACGCCCGACGAGTCGACGACGACACCGCCGCCGTCGAGCCCGCCGCCCGACCCCGACCCACCACCGGAGGTGAGCAGCTCGCCACCGGCCGGTGACCCGGTCACGACCGCCCCGGCGAGCAGGGGACCCGCCACCAGTGGGCCCGGTCGTCGCCGGCCGGTGTGTGCTGCTGAACCGGCTCGGCAGTGGCGGTATGGGCCATGG
The DNA here is from genome assembly GCF_040654815.1 of Streptomyces sp. NPDC050619. Taxonomy (NCBI): domain Bacteria; kingdom Bacillati; phylum Actinomycetota; class Actinomycetes; order Kitasatosporales; family Streptomycetaceae; genus Streptomyces; species Streptomyces sp. NPDC050619. The sequence continues at coordinate 96,514 of NZ_JBFAIR010000013.1, forward strand.
GTGGCTCGCCCACGACGAGAGACTCGCCCGCGAGGTCGCGCTCAAGGAGATCGTGTTCCGCGACCCCGCCGAGGCCGGTCACGAGCGGGAGGCCCGGCGCGCGGCCGGGCTGCGCGGCCATCCGCATGTGGTGACCGTGCACGACGTGCTGGAGCACGAGGGGCTGCCCTGGATCGTCATGGAGTACGTGACGGACGCCGTGGACCTGCGGGCCCCTCGCCCGGGCCGAGTGCGCTCGCGTGGGGGGCGCCGTACTCGACGCGCTGACCGCCGGGCACGAGCGGGGTGTCCTGCACCGGGACGTGAAACCGGCGAACATCCCTGCTCGCGCCGGACCGCACCGGGTCGCCGTACGGACGCGTCCTGCTCACCGACTACGGTATCTCCGTGCAGCGGGGCGCCCAGCCCGGCCGCCGACCTGTTTCTCGCTGGGCTGCACGCTCTACTACGCCGTCGAGGGCCTGGACCCCTTCGAGCGGGAGTCCCACCTCGCCGAGATCACCGCGGTGGTCGTGGAGGAGCCGCGGTCGGTCGTGCGGGCCGGGCGCTGAGGGCCGTACTGCGGGCGCTGCTCGCGAAGGATCCCGGACAGCGGCTGACCGCTCAGGAGGCGGAGGCGGCGCTGTCGCGGATCGTCACATCGCAGGCCGAGACCTATGCCCGAACCCTGACCGACCTCGGGTCGCAGCCACCGTGGGCGGGGGGCACCCGCACCACCTGCGGCTCCCCAAGGATTCGAGCCGCCCGCGAGTCCGGGGGGGTGGCGTCGAGGCGAACTCGGGGCACGCGGGCTACGGGACGCCTGCGGGGCGGGAGGGCTACAGGGCGGCTGCGGGACCGGAAGGCTACGGGAGAGCTGGGGGCCGGAAGGTCACGGCAGGGCCGCCGGGCCGGAAGGCCACGGCACACCCGCACGACCCCAGGGCATAGGCCCGTCGCCAGCGCCACAAGGCATAGGCCCGCAGCAGAGCCGCACGGCTCAGGTCCCGCGGTGGCGCACCCCACCGCTGAGGTCCCCCGGCAACACCTGGCTCAAGCCCGCCGAGGGTGCCCCGGCTGGCGCTGGACCCCTGGACCCCACCTGCCGGGACCAGGCGCCGGACGGGCAGGTGGCGGCCGACTCGGTGGACGAGGTGCGGCGAATGGGGCCGGTTCGCTGCGAGGAGCGGACGCGGGAGGTCCGGGAGAAGCTCGGCGACGTGCGCAGCCAGCCCTGGTGCCGGCCTCGGACGGTTTCGAGGCCGCCGGGCGGCGCACCGCCTGTCTGGTGCTGGGCGGGCACCGCGAGCCGGGGTCGGCCTTCGCGGACACGGCGACCATGCAGCGGCGGGACCGTCTGGACGTCCGGTCGAACCGGGAGGCCCGGCTGGGCGCCGACGTCACGCTCGCCGAGGCGCGCACCGAGTCCGACGTGGCGTGCGGGCGTAGGTGCCGCCGGGCCACTACGGCTTCGACCCGTCGGTGTACACGGCAGGCCCCTGGACAAGCGCGGGCCCCTGGAAGAACGGCACACATTTCGTCGTATGCACCGTTCGGACGCGGAACAGGGGCACCATGGAGGGGAACGAACCATGAGGAGGGTGTTGCGATGCCCGGTTCTACGGACGGCTCGACCAAGACGATGGGGGTGCTCACCGTCGGCGGACTCGTCACGGTGACCGCCTACACGGTGGCGCTCGGCAGCAACGGCTGGCTGTGGTTCGGCTGGGTCGTGCTCGGGCTGATCACCCTCGGGATGGTGGCCAGCCGCAGTACATGACGGGTACTGCCACCTGATCCTCAGCCGCCGGTGAGCCGGCTCGCCGAGTGCACCCCCGGCTGGTACTTCGGCAGCCGGGCGGTGATCTTCATGCCCGCGCCGACGGCGGTCTCGATGACCAGGCCGTAGTCGTCTCCGTAGACCTGGCGGAGCCGGTCGTCGACGTTGGACAGTCCGATCCCGCCCGAAGGGCTGACCTCGCCCGCGAGGATGCGGCGCAGCAGGACGGGGTCCATTCCGGCGCCGTCGTCCTCGATGACGACCAGGGCCTCGGCGCCGGTGTCCTGCGCGGTGATGCTGATGTGGCTCTTGCCGGCCGGCGCCGCCTTGCCCTCCAGCCCGTGCTTGACCGCGTTCTCGACGAGCGGCTGGAGGCAGAGGAACGGCAGCGCGACCGGCAGTACCTCGGGGGCGATCTGGAGCGTGACGGAGAGGCGGTCGCCGAAGCGTGCCCGCACGAGTGCCAAGTAGTGGTCGATGGCGTGGAGTTCGTCGGCGAGGGTGGTGAAGTCGCCGTGCCTGCGGAAGGAGTAGCGGGTGAAGTCGGCGAATTCCAGAAGCAGTTCGCGGGCGCGCTCGGGGTCGGTGCGCACGAAAGAGGCGATCACCGCGAGCGAGTTGAAGATGAAGTGCGGGGATATCTGGGCGCGCAGGGCCTTGATCTCGGCCTCGATCAGGCGGGTGCGGGACTGATCGAGGTCGGCCAGCTCCAACTGCACCGAGACCCAGCGGGCGACCTCCCCGGCGGCCCGGACCAGGACGGCGGACTCGCGGGGCGCGCAGGCGACCAGGGTGCCGTGGACGCGGTCGTCGACGGTGAGCGGGGCGACGACCGCCCAGCGCACCGGGCAGTCGGGCTCGTCGCACTTGAGCCGGAACGCCTCGCCCCGGCCGGTCTCCAGCGGTCCGGCGAGGAGTTCCATGATCTCGGCGCGGTGATGGTCGCCCACGCCGTCCCAGACCAGGACCTCCTGCTGGTCGGTCAGGCACAGGGCGTCCGTGCCGAGCAGTGTGCGCAGTCTGCGGGCCGACTTGCGGGCGGTCTCCTCCGTCAGGCCCGCCCGCAGCGGGGGCGCGGCGAGGGAGGCGGTGTGCAGGGTCTGGAAGGTGGCGTGTTCGACCGGCGTGCCGAGCCCGCCGAGGTTCTGGGGACGCGCGGTGCGCCGGCCGAGCCAGAACCCGGCGGCCAGGAGGGGGAGGATCGCCACGCACAACCCGGCGACGAATCCGCTCATGCCTTCACCTCCTCGCGCAGTTCCTCCCGCAGTTCCTCCGGCAGATGGAAGCGCGCCAGGATCGCCGCCGTCCCCGCCGGGACCCGGCCCGCGGTGGCCAGGGACACCAGCACCATGGTGAGGAAGCCCAGCGGCACCGACCAGAGCGCGGGCCAGGCGAGCAGGGCGTGCAGCGGGCCCGTGCTCGGGACGTCCGCCATGGTCACCGCCACGGCCACGAACGCGGAGCCGCCGCCCACCAGCATGCCCGTGGCCGCGCCCGGCGGGGTCAGCCGCCGCCACCAGATGCCGAGGACGAGCAGCGGGCAGAAGGAGGAGGCCGACACGGCGAAGGCGAGCCCCACCGCGTCGGCCACGGGCAGCCCGCCCACCAGCACGCTCGCCGCCAGCGGTACGGCCATGGCGAGCACGGTGCCGAGCCGGAAGTGCCGTACGCCACGTGTCGGCAGGACGTCCTGGGTCAGCACGCCAGCCACCGCCATGGTGAGCCCCGAGGCCGTGGACAGGAACGCGGCGAAGGCCCCGCCCGCCACCAGCGCGCCGAGCAGGTCGCCGCCGAGGCCGCCGATCACGCGCTCGGGCAGCAGCAGGACGGCGGCGTCCGCGTCGCCGGTGAGGGTGAGTTCGGGGGCGTAGAGCCTGCCGAGGGCGCCGTACACGGGCGGCAGCAGGTAGAAGCCGCCGATCAGGGCGAGCACGGCGACCGTGGTGCGGCGGGCGGCGACGCCGTGCGGGCTGGAGTAGAAGCGGACGACGACGTGGGGCAGGCCCATGGTGCCGAGGAAGGTGGCGAGGATCAGCCCGTACGTGGCGTACAGGGGGCGTTCCTCGCGGCTCGCGGTCGGGGAGGTCGACATGCCGCCGTTGCTGTCGCGGTCGGCGGCCGGGACGGGTGTGTCCTTGTCGAAGGTCAGCCGGGTGCCCTGCTCGATGCGGTGGGTGCCCGCCGAGAGCCGGAAGCGTTGGTCGTCGTGCGGGCGGCCGTCTACCGTGCCGCTCACCGTGACGGTCAGCGGCCGGTCCAGCTCCAGGTCGAGACTCTCGTCGACGGTGACGGCCCGCTGCTCGCGGAAGGTGGACGGTTCCTCGAAGGCGTGGCGGGGGGCGCCGTCGCTCTGCCAGGCGAGGACCAGGAAGAGGGCGGGGACGAGCAGTGCGGTGAGCTTGAGCCAGTACTGGAAGGCCTGCACGAAGGTGATGCTGCGCATGCCGCCGGCGGCGACGGTGGCGACCACGACCACCGAGACGATCACTCCGCCGAGCCACGCGGGCGCCCCCGTCAGCACGGTCAGCGTCAGCCCGGCGCCCTGGAGTTGGGGCAGCAGGTAGAGCCAGCCGACGCCGACGACGAAGGCGCCCGCCAGTCGCCGTACCGCCTGGGAGCCGAGCCGGGCCTCGGCGAAGTCGGGCAGCGTGTAGGCGCCGGAGCGGCGCAGCGGGGCGGCCACGAACAGGAGCAGGACGAGATAGCCGGCGGTGTAGCCGACCGGGTACCAGAGCATGTCCGGGCCCTGGACGAGGACCAGGCCGGCGATGCCGAGGAAGGAGGCGGCGGAGAGGTACTCGCCGCTGATGGCGGCCGCGTTGAGGCGGGGGCCGACGGTGCGGGAGGCGACGTAGAAGTCGGAGGTGGTGCGGGAGATGCGCAGGCCGAAGGCGCCGACGAGGACGGTCGCGACGACGACCAGGGCGACGGCGGGAACGGCGTAGCTGGAGTTCATCGGTCCCCGTCAGCTCATCGGTCTTCGACGAGGCGCACGAAGTCCCGTTCGTTGCGCTCGGCGCGCCGCACGTACCAGCGGGCGAGCAGGACCAGCGGCGCGTAGAGGCAGAAGCCGAGCACCACCCAGGCCAGGCGGCGGGCGTCCGGCATCGCGGCGAACAGCAGCGGCAGCGGGCCGACCAGCAGCACGAGGACCGCGAACACGGTGAGGGCGGCGCGCAGTTGGCTGCGCATCAGGGAGCGGACGTAGGTGTGGCCCAGGGTGGTCTGCTCGTCGATCTCGGTGCGTGGCCGGTAGTAGCCGGGGACCGGGCGGGAGCGGCGGGGCGGGCCGGTGACGACGACACGGCGTTCGGCGGGGCTCTGGGGCACCGTCAGGGCCTCCTCATCAGCAGGTCCCGCAGCTCGCGGGCGTGGCGGCGGCTGACCTGGAGCTCCTCGGCGCCGACCAGGACGCTCACGGTGCCCGCGTCCAGGCGCAGTTCGCCGACGTGGCGCAGGGCGACCAGGTGGCGGCGGTGGATGCGGACGAAGCCGCGGGTGCGCCAGCGCTCCTCCAGGGTGGACAGCGGGATCCGGACGAGGTGGCTGCCCCGGCCGGTGTGCAGCCGGGCGTAGTCGCCCTGGGCCTCGACATGGGTGATGTCGTCGACGGAGACGAAGCGGGTCACGCCGCCGAGCTCGACGGGTATGTGGTCGGGGTCGGGCTCGTGCACGGGGATGCGGGGGCCTGCGTCGCTGCGTTCGGCGGCCCGGCGGACAGCCTCGGCGAGCCGTTCCTTGCGGACGGGTTTGAGGACGTAGTCGACGGCCTTGAGGTCGAAGGCCTGGACGGCGAAGTCCTCGTGGGCGGTGACGAACACGACGAGCGGCGGCTGTGCGAACCCGGTCAGCAGCCGGGCCAGGTCGAGCCCGTCGAGGCCGGGCATCTGGATGTCGAGGAAGACGACGTCGATCGCCTCGGGCCCGCTCGGCCCCGACTCCAGCGCACGGTTGAGGCGGCGCAGCGCCTCGGTCGCGTCGCCGGCGCCCTCCGCGCTGCCGATGCGCGGGTCGGCGTTCAGGAGGTAGAGCAGTTCCTCCAGCGAGGGGCGTTCGTCGTCGACAGCCAGGGCGCGCAGCATGAACCCGGAGTGTAGGAGCAATTCCTACGTCAGGACACGTTCCGAGGTGCGGAGGTACCGCTGGAGGGGGTGGTACGCGGGTGCTGGATACAGTGCCCGGATGAACAGCAGGCCCACGCCGTTCGACGAGCTCGACCGGAAGATCCTCACCGCGCTGATGGCGAACGCCAGGACGAGTTTCGCCGAGATCGGCGCGAGCGTCGGGCTGTCCTCGACGGCGGTCAAGCGGCGCGTGGACCGGCTGCGCGACACGGGCGTCATCACGGGGTTCACGGCCACCGTGAAGCCGTCGGCGCTGGGCTGGCGCACGGAGGCGTACGTCGAGGTGTACTGCGAGGGCGCGGCCCCGCCCCGGCGGCTCGCGGAGGTCGTGCGCAACCATCCGGAGATCACGGCGGCGATGACGGTGACGGGCGGGGCGGACGCGCTGCTGCATGTGCGGGCGCGGGACGTCGAGCACTTCGAGGAGGTGCTGGAGCGGATCCGCATCGAGCCGTTCATCCGGAAGACGATCAGCGTGATGGTGCTGTCCCATCTGCTCCCGGAAAGCCCGGAGGCGGGCGCCAGCCAGGCCGCGCCGGAGGAAACGCCGGGGCGCGCAACAGACCTGCGCTGAAGGGGCCAAAGACGCAGCGTTCCTGCGCGAACGCGCAAGTCTCGTTCCTTGTCGGCCGTCTGGGTCAGTTCCTACCTTGGTGTCAACCCTCAGTCGACACCGCAGGAAGCGGAGGTACCCCTCTGTGACCGATTCCCGTGTGCCGCGCCGACGGCGCTTCCTCGTCTGCGAACCCAGACACTTCGCCGTGCAGTACGCGATCAACCCCTGGATGCATCCCGACAACCATGTCGACGTCGATCTGGCCCACGAGCAGTGGCAGACGCTGATCCGCGCCTACCGGGCCCACGGCCACGCGGTCGACACCGTGGATCCGGTCCCCGGACTCCCGGACATGGTCTTCGCCGCGAACTCGGCGGTCGTCGTCGACGGCCGCGTCTTCGGCTCCCTCTTCCACGCCCCCGAGCGCCGCCCCGAATCCACGCACTACGACACCTGGTTCAAGACGGCGGGCTACGACGTCCACCGGCCCGCTTCCGTCTGCGAGGGCGAGGGCGACCTGGTGTGGACGGGCCGGTACATGCTGGCCGGCACCGGATTCCGTACGACCCGTGAGGCGCACCGCGAGGTGCAGGAGTTCTTCGGCCACCCGGTGATCAGCCTGACGCTGGTGGACCCGTACTTCTACCACCTGGACACGGCGCTGTTCGTGCTGGACGGCGGGCACGAAGGAAACATCGTGTACTACCCGGAGGCGTTCTCGTCGGGCAGCCGTGAGGTGCTCGCGCGGCTGTATCCGGACGCGGTGCTCGCCACCCGCGACGACGCGAGAACGTTCGGACTGAACTCCGTCTCCGACGGACGCCATGTCTTCATCGCGCCCCGGGCCGAGGCCCTCGCCGCCCGTCTGGCCGACCGCGGCTATGTCCCCGTCCCCGTCGACCTGTCCGAGTTCCAGAAGGCCGGCGGCGGCATCAAGTGCTGCACTCAGGAGATCCGCTCATGACCGCACCCGCCCGCACGCGTACGTCCGCCGACCTCATCCGCGCTCAGGAGCCGGTCCTCGCGCACAACTACCACCCGCTGCCCGTGGTCGTCGCCCGTGCCGAGGGCACCTGGGTGGAGGACGTCGAGGGCCGCCGCTACCTCGACCTGCTGGCCGGCTACTCGGCCCTCAACTTCGGCCACCGCCACCCCGCGTTGGTCGAGGCGGCGCACCGCCAGCTGGACCGGCTCACGCTCACCTCGCGCGCCTTCCACAACGACAAGCTCGCCGAATTCGCCGAGCGGCTCGCGGAGTTGACGGGCCTGGACATGGTGCTGCCGATGAACACGGGCGCCGAGGCGGTCGAGAGCGGCATCAAGGTGGCCCGCAAGTGGGCGTACGAGGTGAAGGGCGTCCCGGCCGACCAGGCGACGATCGTGGTCGCGGCGGACAACTTCCACGGCCGTACGACGACGATCGTCAGCTTCTCGACGGACGAGACGGCACGGACGGGCTTCGGCCCGTTCACCCCGGGCTTCCGGATCGTCCCGTACAACGACCTGGCCGCGCTGGAGGCGGCGGTCGACGAGACCACGGCGGCCGTGCTGATCGAACCCATCCAGGGCGAGGCGGGGGTCGTCATCCCGGACGAGGGCTACCTGACCGGCGTACGCGAACTGACCCGCCGCAAGGGCTGTCTGTTCATCGCGGACGAGATCCAGTCGGGCCTCGGCCGCACCGGCCGCACGCTCGCCGTCGAGCACGAGTCGGTCGTGCCCGACGTGCTGCTCCTGGGCAAGGCGCTGGGCGGCGGCATCGTCCCGGTGTCCGCGGTGGTCGCCCGCCGGGAGGTGCTCGGTGTGCTGCGGCCGGGCGAGCACGGTTCGACGTTCGGCGGCAACCCGCTGGCCGCCGCGGTCGGCACGGCGGTCGTCGAGCTGCTGGAGACGGGCGAGTTCCAGCGCCGGGCGGCCGAGCTGGGCGTGATCCTGCGCGACGGGCTCACCGAGCTCGTGGGCCGGGGCGTCGTCGGATTCCGCTCGCGCGGGCTGTGGGCGGGCGTGGACATCGACCCCGCCCTCGGCACCGGACGCGAGGTGAGCGGGCGCCTCATGGAGGAGGGCGTCCTGGTCAAGGACACCCACGGTTCGACGATCCGCCTCGCACCGCCGCTGACGATCACGGCGGAGGAGTTGCGGTCCGCGATCGGAGTGCTGGAGAGGGTGCTCTGATCCCTGTCCGCGTTTCCCGCTCGGCCGCGGTCGGGAGGCAGCCCGGACCGGAAGGGTGAAGATAGGGACAAGAGGTGGTAGACCGCTCTCAGCGACAGAGAGGTCGGCCGTGGGCGCAGACGAGGAGCGGGGCGTTGCCCGGCAGCGGTTCGACGTGGCGGACGCCGCGCCCCTGCTGCTCGACGCGCGGGGCGTGGTGACGAGCTGGACCCGGGGCGCCCAGCGGCTGCTCGAGTACCCGGCCGCCGAGGTGGTGGGTACCAAGGTGACCGGCCTGCTGGCCGCCGAGGATGCCGGGCGCGTGCCCGAGCTGGGCGAGCGGTGCCGTGCGGCAGGCGGCTGGGCGGGGCTGCTGACCGCCCGGCGCCGGGACGGGCAGCCGGTCAGAGTGATGGTGCGGATCACCTCGGCCGTGGACGCCCGGGGGCCGGCGAGATGGCTGGTGCTGCTGTCGGAGATGGCTCAGGCACCCGGCTGGGACATGAGCCGGCCGACGCTGGAGCAGATGGTCGCCCGCTCGCCGGTCGGCATCGCCGTCGTGGACGTGGACCTGCGCTTCGTGTGGTCGAACGCGGCTCTGGAGGAGTTCGGCGGCGGACCGGCACAGCAGCGGCTCGGGCGGCGGCTGGCGGACATCCAGCCGGGGATGGACGCCGAATCGGTCGAGGCGCAGATGCGGCGCGTGCTGGCGACCGGTGAGCCGGTGGTGGGGTACGAGCACGTGGCCCGGCTGCGGTCCGCGCCGCACCGGGAGACGGCGCACATGCTGTCGTTCACGCGGCTCGACGACGAGCAGGGCCGTCCGATGGGCGTGTACTACACGGTCGTCGACATCACCGATCGGCACCGGGCACGGCAGCGGTTGGCCCTGCTGGACCGGGCCGGGGAGCGGATCGGCCGCACCCTGGACATCACGCGGACCGCGCAGGAGCTGGCCGACGTGGCCGTGTCGGGATTCGCCGACCTGGTCTGCGTGGACCTGCTGGAGTCGGTGCTGCGCGGGGGCGAGCTGCCCCCCGGGCCGCTGAGCGACACGGACCTGGTGCCGCTGCGCCGGGCCGGGCAGCAGTCGGTGGACGAGAACCTTCCCGAGGCCGTCGTCGGCATCGGAGAGGTGGCCGCCTACCTGGCCGGTTCGCCCCCGGTCCGCAGTCTGACCACCGGCCGGTCCTGGTACGAGGAGCGGCTCGATCCGCGTGCCAAGGAGTGGGCGACGGGCCTGCCCGGCGGCCGTGCGGCCACCTTCCTGGAGCTGGGGCTGCACAGCGTGCTGATCGTGCCGGTCCGCGCGCGGGGCGTCACCCTGGGCGTGACGACGTTCTTCCGGCGGCGCCGCCAGGACCCCTTCGACGCGGACGACCTGAGCCTGGCCGAGGACCTGGTGTCGAGGGCGGCCGTCTGCGTCGACAACGCCCGCCGCTACACCCGCGAGCGAGACGCGGCGCTGGTCCTTCAGCGCAGCCTGCTCCCGCACCGGCTGCCGCAGCAGAACGCGGTGGAGGTGGCCGCCTACTACCGGCCGGCCGACGAGCTGACCGGCCTCGGCGGCGACTGGTACGACCTGATCCCGCTGTCCGGCGCGCGGGTGGCCCTCGTGGTGGGCGAGGTGCCCGGGCACGGCATCGGCGCCGCCGCGTCCATGGGCCGGCTGCGGACCGCCGTACGGACCCTCGCGGCGCTGGATCTGCCGCCCGAGGAGGTGCTCGCCCACCTCGACGACCTGGTCGCGCGGAACGCCCGCGAGGACGGTGTCGGGCCGGAGCCCGAGTCCGACGGCACCCAGGATCTGGGCTCCGGGTGTGTTTACGTCGTCTACGACCCCGTCGACGGACAGTGCGCGATGGCGTCCGCGGGCCATCCCGCGCCCGCCGTCGTGCTGCCCGACGGGAGTGTCGTGTTCGTCGATCTTCCGCAGGGGTCGCCGCTCGGCGCGGGCGGTCCGCCCTTCGAGTCGGTCGAGCTGGCCCTGGCGGAGGGCAGCGTGCTGGCCCTGCACACCGACGGTCTGCTGGCCGGCGGGCCCGAGCAGGCCGTGGACGCGGACCGGGAGCGGCTGCGCCGAGCCCTGGAGCGGGACACGGCCTCCATCGACCTGCGCTGCCGGACCGTGGTCGACGCACTGGTCCCGGCCCGTCCGGACGACGACGTGGCCCTGCTGATGGCCCGCACCCGGCTCCTCGGCGACGACCAGGTCGCGGACTGGGACCTGCCCGGCGACCCGGCCGTCGTCGCCGAGGCGCGCAAGGCCGCCGCGCGGCAGCTGACGGAATGGGACCTGGAGGAGCTGGCCTTCACCACGGAGCTGGTCGTCAGCGAACTGGTGACCAACGCCATACGGCACGCCGCCGGTCCCATCCGGCTGCGCCTGATCAAGGAGCGGGCGCTGATCTGCGAGGTGTTCGACGGCGGCGCCACCGCACCGCACCTGCGTCATCCGCGCACCACGGACGAGGGCGGGCGCGGTCTGCTGCTGGTCTCCCAGTTCAGCCAGCGGTGGGGCACGCGCTTCACCCCGGAGGGGAAGATCATCTGGGCGGAGCAGTCCCTGACGGGTCCGGCAATATGACGACGATACGACTTGACGATACGACTTTGACTCACCCATATCGTGGGAAACTGGTGGAATCCTGGCGGCGAGAGCGGGAGCCATGAACGATTCGGCGATCGACTACGCGGCGGTGTTCCAGGCCCTGCCCGGAATGGTGGCCCTGCTCACGCCCGAGCTGGTCTTCGCGGACATGAACGAGGAGTTCCTGCGCGGGGCCGGCCGCAAGCGCGACCAGGTCATCGGACGCCGGCTGTTCGATGTCTTCCCGGACAACCCCAACGACCCCGCGGCGACGGGCATGCGCAACCTGGAGGCCTCGCTGCGCCGCGTGCTGGCCACCGGCGAGCGCGACGCCATGGCCCTCCAGCGGTACGACGTCGAGGATCCCGAACGGCCCGGGCACTGGGAGGAGCGGTACTGGAGCCCGTGCAACGCGCCGGTGCTCGGCCCGGACGGGCAGGTGGTGCTGCTGGTGCACCGGGTGGAGGAGGTCACCGAACTGATCCGGGCCCGCGGCAGCCGCGGCTCCGGCCGGGCCCGGGTACTGGAGGCCGAGCTGTACAACCGCGCCCGCGAGCTTCAGGAGCTCAACGACCGGCTGCGGCGGGCGCACGCCCGTGAGCGCGAGGTGGCCCTGGCCCTCCAGGAGGCGATGCTGCCCGCCCGCCGACAGGTGGGCGACCACCGGGCGGCCGTGCGCTACCGGCCCGCGGTCGGCGCGCTGAACGTGTGCGGCGACTGGTACGACCTGGTCGACCTGGTCGGCGGCCACCGTCTCGGGGTGTCCGTGGGCGACGTGGTGGGCCACGGGCTGCCGGCCGCCGGTGTCATGGGCCAGCTGCGCAGCGCGCTCAGCGCCACCTCCCGGGTCGCCGAGGGCCCGGCGCAGGCGCTGGACGTCCTGGGGCGGTACGCCCATGTGGTCGACGGCGCGGAATCGGCCACCGTCGTCACGACGTTCATCGACTTCGACCACCACACCATCGCCTACAGCAGCGCCGGCCATCCGCCGCCGGTGCTGGTCCATCCCGACGGCGGGGTGGAGTTCCTCGACCGGGCCACCGATCCGCCGCTCGACGCCCGCCCCGACCCGCTTCCCCGGCCGCAGGCCGGTACCACCTTCACCGAGGGCGCCACCCTCGTGCTGTACACCGACGGCCTGATCGAACGGCGCCGCGAGGACATCGACACGGGGCTGGCCCGGCTCGCCGACTCCCTCGGCCGGCACCGCGAGGAGGACCCCGAGGCCCTCGCGGACGCCGTCCTGCTGGAACTGCTGCCTCCGGGAGGTGCCACCGACGACACCGCGCTCATCATCGTGCGGCTGTGAGGGTGAGCCGGCGAGGGCAGACCCTCAAGCTGATGTGCGCAGGCCCTCAAGCTGGGGGCAAGCCCTCAACGGGCCCTTGCCCGGGGCCGGGTGGCGAGGTCGCCCAGGTTCCCCCGTCTTCCGCCTGCCCCTACACTGGCACCCCCACAACACGCCGGTTGACCTGCTGGAACACGGCGGCCCCGCCGATCCGCCGGAGTGAGGAGCGACCCGTTGTTCTACTACGTGCTCAAGTACGTGTTGCTGGGCCCCGTGCTGAGACTGGCCTTCCGGCCCCGAATCGAGGGCCTCGAACACGTACCGGATACGGGCCCGGCGATCGTCGCGGGCAACCACCTCTCCTTCGCGGACCACTTCCTGATGCCCGCGGTCCTCAAGCGGCGCATCACCTTCCTCGCCAAGGCCGAGTACTTCACGGGCCCCGGCATCAGGGGCCGGCTGACCGCGTTCTTCTTCCGCAGCGCCGGGCAGATCCCGGTGGACCGCTCCGGCAAGGAGGCCGGCCAGGCCGCGATCCGTGAGGGGCTCGGCGTCCTGGGCAAGGACGAACTGCTCGGCATCTATCCCGAGGGCACGCGTTCCCACGACGGCCGGCTCTACAAGGGCAAGGTCGGCGTGGCCGTGATGGCGCTCAGGGCCAAGGCGCCCGTCATCCCGTGCGCGATGATCGGCACCTTCGAGGCGCAGCCGCCCGGCAAGGTCGTCCCGAACATCCACCCCGTGGTGATCCGCTTCGGCAAGCCCCTCGACTTCTCCCGCTACGACGGGATGGAGAACGAGAAGGCGATCCTGCGCGCCGTCACCGACGAGATCATGTACGCCATCCTGACGCTGTCCGAGCAGGAGTACGTCGACCAGTACGCGGCCGTGGTGAAGGCGGAGGAAGCCACCGCCAACGAGCGTCGCAGGTTTCCCCGGATCCCGCTGAGTTGACGTCTGCGCGATCCGCGTGTTCCGCATGAGAAGAGGCGGCCGGATGTCCCGGCCGCCCCTCATCGCCGCACGGAGTCGGCTACGTCTACGGCTTCGGTGTGGCGTGCGGGGTGCACGTCACGTCCGCGCCGTCCAGTTTGCCGGTGAGCAGGTAGGTGTCCACCCGCTCGTTGACGCACGGGTTGACCAGGCCGGTCACGCCGTGGGAGCCCGCGTCCTTCTCGGTGATCAGCCGGGAGCCCTTGAAGCGCTTGTGCAGTTCGACGGCGCCCCCGTACGGGGTGGCGGCGTCACCCTCGGACTGCACGATCAGCACACCCGGCAGCCCCTTGCCGGTCTGGACGTCCACCGGGGTCTGCTGCCTGACGGGCCAGGTGGCGCACGGCAGGTTCAACCAGGCGTTGGCCCAGGTCAGGAGCGGGTAGTCCTGGTGCAGCCGGGTGTTGTCCCGGTCCCACTTCCGCCAGCTGGTGGGCCACTTGGCGTCGGTGCACTCGACGGCCGTGTAGACGGCGTTCCCGTTCTCCGAGGCCGCGTTGCCCGCGGTGTCCGTGAGGTCGGGGGCGGCGGCGTCGACGAGTGCCTGGGTGTCACCGGCGAAATACTCGCTCAACACCGTCGCGACCGGCACCCACGAGGAGTCGTAGTACGGCGCGCCCAGGACGAAGTTGGTCAGCTCGGCCGGGCCGACGACCCCGCCGATGGGGCTCTTCTTCGCGGTGGCGCGCAACTCCAGCCACTTCGACTGGACTTCCGCGCGGGTGCCGCCGAGGTGGAAGGTGGCGTCGTTGGCGGCGACCCAGTCCTCCCAGTCCTTCCAGCGGCCCTCGAAGGCTACGTTCTGGTCGAGGTTGGCCTCGTACCAGATCTTCTCCCGCGACGGGTTGACGACACTGTCGACGACCATCCGGCGCACATGGCCCGGGAACAGCGTGCCGTAGACCGCGCCGAGGTAGGTGCCGTAGGAGACGCCGAGGTAGTTGAGCTTCTTCTCGCCGAGCGCGGCGCGGATGACGTCCAGGTCGCGCGCGGTGTTCGGCGTGGTCATGTGCGGCAGCATCTCGCCGCTGCGCTCGTAGCAGCCGTCGGCGTACTCGCGCGCGAGCTTGCGCTGGGCGAGCTTGTCGGCCTCGGAGTCCGGCACCGGGTCCATCTTGGGCGCCTTCACGAACTCCTGCGGGTCGGCGCAGGAGATGGGCGTCGAGTGGCCGACACCGCGAGGGTCGAAGCCCACGAAGTCGTACGCCTTGGCCGTGTTGACCCAGACGGGGGCCTTGGTGGTGACCCGGCGCGGGAAGCGCAGACCGGAGCCGCCCGGTCCGCCGGGGTTGTAGATGAGGGCGCCCTGGCGCTCCTCCTTGGTGCCGGTGTTGCCGATGCGGTCGACGGCGAGCTTGATCTGCTTGCCGTACGGCTTGGCGTAGTCGAGCGGCACGGTGACGTAGCCGCACTGGATCGGCTTCTCCAGGCCCCAGTCGGCCGGGCAGTCCTGCCAGTCGATCCCGGTCTTCGCGGCCTTGGCGGCGGCGATCGTCGCGCCCCGGGCCTCGCGGTCCTGGCCGTGGCGGGCGTCCGCGCTCGCGGTGGGCGCCGCGACGGCCCCGGCTATCAGGGTCGCCGTGACGAGCACCCCGGCGGAACCGAACGCCGCCGCCCGTCTTGTCGCTCTCTTGTCTCTCAAGTGAGGCCTCCCCGTACGTCGTTGATGAGTACGGGGATCCTCTCGGCTGTGCGGGGCCCGAGAACAGAGGTTGTTTACCTTCTTTGCCAATCCGATAAGCGGAACAAGACGTTCGCTCGGCGAACCTTGACCTAACCGAGAGACGTCATCGCTTCCTCCAGCACCCGCCGCAGCCGTAGCGCGTCCGGTGCCACGGCGGTCACCAGGGCGGCGGGCCCGGCGAGCGGAACGACCGCGGCGCCCTCCCCCAGCACCCGCGCCGCCACCGGCTCGTCCACGAACTCCGGCCGTACGACGATGACTTGGCCGACGGCGCGGTGCCCCCCGAGTACCGCGGGCCCGTCCCAGCCGCCCGGCGCTCCGGGCCCGCAGGACAGTTCCTGGTCGAGCACGGTCCGCCCGCCGACCCGCAGGACGAGACGGCTGCTGAGCCGCCCGGGCTCCTCCCCCGCCCGCCCGAGCACCTGCTCCTCGCGCAGCACGAGCCGGGCCGTGGCAGCGAGGTCGGCGCGGGTCGTGACGTACAGCTCGCTGCCGTGCGCGGAGATCAACTGCTCGGGCAGCCAGTGCAGTTCGCCCCCGTCGGCGACGGTGAGGCGCACGTCGTAGCGGGCCTCGCCCTTCGCCTGGCCCGGCAGGGCGATGGTGGCGGCGGCCGATCCGAGGCGCAGCCGGGCCCCGGCCTCCACGCCGGCCTCCACCGTGAAGTGGTCGCCGCCGAGCGGCCCGCTCATCGCGCCGACGAGCATGACCCGCGCCTCGCTGCCCGTCCCCCGGGTGCGTCTGAGCGCCAGCGGCCCGTCGCCCTCCAGGACGGGCAGGGACGTACCGCCCCGGCCGTCGTCCCGTGCGACGATCCGAGCGGTGGCCCGCACTCCGCTCGCGGTCATGCCGTCCACGCGGCGAGCTGGGCCCGCACCCATGCGGCGACGTCGGCGACCCCGCCCTCAGCCCGCAAGGACTGGAAGACGACCGGCAGTTCGGCTCGCTGCGCCTTCGCGTCGGCCGCCATCCGGCCGAGGTCGGAGCCGACGTACGGCGCGAGGTCGGTCTTGTTGACGACGAGCAGGTCGGCGGTGGTGACGCCCGGGCCGCCCTTCCTCGGAATGTCGTCACCGCCGGCGACGTCGATCACGAAGATCTGCGCGTCAACGAGCCCCTTGGAGAAGGTCGCGGTGAGATTGTCGCCACCGGACTCGACGAGAATCAGATCCAGCGGCCCGACCTCGTCCTCCAGATCCTCGACCGCTTCGAGGTTGGCGGAGATGTCGTCCCGGATCGCGGTGTGCGGGCAGGCCCCCGTCTCCACGGCGGTGATCCGCTCGGGCGGCAGCACGGCCTCCCGGAGCAGGAACTCGGCGTCCTCGCGCGTGTAGATGTCGTTGGTGACGACGGCGAGGGACAACTCGTCGCGCAGCGCCTGACAGAGCGCGGCGACGGTGGCGGTCTTCCCGGATCCGACGGGCCCGCCGAGCCCGATCCGGAGGGCACGGTGGGAGCCGTCGGGGCGGTGGGCGTCGGCGCTGACGGCGGCGGGGCCGTCGTGGGAGTGGTCGAGGTGCATAAAGGCGGCTCCTGTATGTCTTGGCTGCTGTGTCTTGTCTGCTGTGTCTTGTCTGCGGTTCCTTTTCATCCCGGTCCAGGCAATTCCAGCCCGTCCGGCGCTTGAGGACGAGGCCGTTCAGGCCGATACGGGGTCTGAGGGCGGAGCCCCCAGTCACGGAGCCCCAGTCACGACGCGAACAGTCGTACAGCCCAAGCGGCATGCGCCTCCGCACTGATCTCCAGCAACGGCGCGGACGCCGCGGGCAACGCATCGACCCCCTCGTCGACACACAGCCCCGCCGCCTCCACCGCCTGATCCGCGACACGATCCAGCTCCGGCGCCAACCGAGCCAGCACCCCGGTCGCGTCAAAGGGATCGAGACTCAACAACCGCACCGTGGCCGAAGCCGCCCCGCTGACACTCTCGTACGCCGCACAGTAAGCGGCATCCAGCGCCCCGAGCCCCGCCGCCCGCGCCGTCATCCCGAGCACCACCGGCTGATGGGCCCCCTTGGGGAACTCCCTTGCCAGAGCGTCGAGTTCGTCCGAGGGCCAGGTCGCCCGAGCGGCCCGCATCAACTGCCGCCCCAGCTTGCGCGCGGCAACACGCAACGCGGGCGACGGTGTCCGCGCGTCCGCGGCCGCGTCCAACGCCCGGGGATCCACGCCGAGTACGGCCGCAGCAGCCAGCGCGGCGGCCACCCGCCCCGCCGTGTGCAGTCGCCCCCGGCAGAAGCCCTCCAGGCTCGCGGCCCCCGTGATCCGCCCGGCCTTGACGGCCGCCTCGGCACCGCCGGAATGCGCGTGCCCCCCGGCGGGAAAGCGGCCGTCGGCCAGGACGAGAAGTGCTGCTCGTGACATCGGAACCTCTCAACCCCGTGCCATCAGAAGAGGAAGTACCGCTGGGCCAGGGGCAGTTCCGCGGCGGGCGTCGCCTCGACCAGTTCGCCGTCGATGTGCACGGCGAAGCTGTCGGGATCGACCTGCACGCGTGGCCGCGCGTCGTTCTCCCGCATGTCGGCCTTGGTCACGGCCCGCGTCGACTCGATCGCCACGAACCGCTTGCCGAGCGAGAGCCGCTCCGGCAGCCCGTCCTCGATGGCGAGCGGCGCCACGAAGTTGAACGAGTTGGACGCGGGCGCCCGTCCGATCGCCCCGTACATCGGCCGCGGGAGGATCGGCTGCGGCGTCGGGATGGACGCGTTGGCGTCGCCCATCTGCGCGTACGCGATCTGCCCGCCCTTGACGACCAGGTGCGGCTTGACGCCGAAGAACGCCGGCTCCCACAGCACCAGGTCGGCGAGCTTGCCGGTCTCGACGGAGCCGATCTCGCGGGCGAGGCCCTGCGCGAGGGCCGGGTTGATCGTGTACTTGGCTACATAGCGACGTACCCGGTGATTGTCGGCGCGCCCGTCCCCCGGCAACGCTCCCCGCCGCCGCTTCATCACATGAGCCGTCTGCCAGGTCCGCATGACGACCTCGCCCACGCGCCCCATGGCCTGGGCGTCGGAGGAGATGATCGAGATGGCACCCAGGTCGTGGAGGATGTCCTCCGCGCCGATCGTCGACGGCCGGATCCGGGACTCGGCGAAGGCCAGGTCCTCCGGGACGGCCGGGTTGAGGTGGTGGCACACCATCAGCATGTCGAGGTGTTCCTCGGCCGTGTTGACGGTGAACGGCCGCGTCGGGTTCGTCGAGCTCGGCAGCACGTGCGGCTCGGAGACGACGGTCATGATGTCCGGCGCGTGCCCGCCGCCGGCGCCTTCGGTGTGGTAGGCGTGAATCCCGCGTCCGGCGATCGCCGCCAGTGTGTCGCCGACGAACCCGGCCTCGTTGAGCGTGTCCGTGTGGATGGCGACCTGGACGCCGGTGCGGTCGGCGACGGTCAGCGAGGCGTCGATGACGGCCGGGGTGGAGCCCCAGTCCTCGTGCAGCTTGAGGCCCAGCGCGCCGCCGCGGATCTGCGACAGCATCGAATCGTGCGAGACGGTGTTGCCCTTGCCGAGGAAGCCGATGTTCAGCGGGTACTGCTCCATCGCCTCCAGCATGCGCGCGAGGTGCCAGGGGCCGGGCGTGACGGTGGTCGCCTTCGATCCCTCGGCCGGGCCGGTGCCGCCGCCGACCAAGGTCGTGACGCCGGCGGACAGCGCCTCGTCGGCGATCTGCGGGCAGATGAAGTGCACGTGCGCGTCGACGGCGCCGGCGGTCAGGATGCGGCCGTTGCCCGCGATGATCTCGGTCTCGGGACCGATGACCAGGTCGGGGTGGACGCCGTCCATGGTGTCGGGGTTGCCGGCCTTGCCGATGCCGGTGATCCGGCCGTCGCGGATGCCGACGTCGGCCTTGACGATCCCCCAGTGGTCGACGATCACGGCACCGGTGATGACGGTGTCGGGGGTGCCCTCCGCGCGCGTGGCACGCGACTGGCCCATGGATTCGCGGATGACCTTGCCGCCGCCGAAGACCGCCTCCTCACCGGCGAGCCCGGGACCGCCGCAGCGATCCTCCTCGATCTCGACGATCAGGTCGGTGTCGGCGAGCCGTATGCGGTCGCCGGTCGTGGGGCCGAACAGGTCGGCGTACGCGGCACGCGAGATCTCAGGCATCGAGGGCACCTCCGGTCTCCCCGCGCAGCCCGGGCACCACGCGGGCGCCGGCGAGGGGGACGAGTTCGACGTCGGCGGGGATCCCGGGCTCGAAGCGCACGGCGGTGCCGGCGGCGATGTTGAGCCGCTTGCCGCGGGCGGCGGCGCGGTCGAAGTCCAGACCGGGGTTGGCCTCGGCGAAGTGGTAGTGGGAGCCGACCTGGACGGGCCGGTCGGCGGCGTTGAGGACGGTCAGCCGGGTGACCTCACGGCCTTCGTTGTAGACGATCGGGTCCTCGGCGAACAGGAACTCTCCGGGAATCATGGCGGCCTCCCCCGTCAGACGATCGGGTCGTGGACGGTGACGAGCTTGGTGCCGTCCGGGAAGGTCGCCTCGACCTGCACGTCGTGGATCATCTCGGGGATGCCTTCCATGACGTCGTCCCGGGTGAGCAGCTTGCGGCCCGACGCCATGAGTTCGGCCACGGTACGACCGTCCCGCGCGCCCTCGAGGATGTGCGACGTGATGAGGGCGACTGCCTCCGGGTGGTTCAGCTTGAGCCCACGGGCCCGGCGCTTCTCGGCCACGTCGGCCGCCACATGGATTAGCAGCCTCTCTTGCTCGTGCGGGGTCAGTTGCACGTCCCACCTCACAGTCCTCGCTCCGGACCGTGCGGGGTCCGGTTGCCGCAGCCCCGGGGCAAAGTCCCTGGTGGCGTAGGAGGGGCAGGCTAGTTGGACGGCGTTTCAGCCAAGTTAACCGAGCTGTGATCCACTCCGGGGTCCGGAGGCGGGACCGACATGCTCATCAACGCGCGTAGGCCGTTCTGGAGAACCTCGACCGGGGCCTGTCCCAGCAGGGGCTGCTGCGCGACGAATCCCTGCACCATGGCGACCATGGTGCGCGCGACATGCTCGGCGGGCACGTCGGCCCGCATCATCCCGGCGTCCTGGTAGGCCTCGACGACCCGCTCCCAGGCCTCGCCCACCGAGCTGTACGCCTCGCGCAGGACGGTCGCGAGCTCCGGGTTGCGCAATGTCTCCCCCCACGCCTGGATGACCAGACGCGGGAAGGCCGGTTCCCCGTCGACGGTCAGCGACGCCCGCAGGCCGAACGTCCGGTTCAGGACCGCCCCGACCAGGAGATCCGGCGGCTGCGGCGGGTGCTGTTTCGCGGCTTCCTCGAAGGCCTCCCGGACCTCGCCGAGCACTTCGCCGACGATCGCGGCGATGAGCTCCTCCTTGCCGCTGAAGTAGCGGTAGACGGCACCGGCGGAGAGATCGACCTCCTTCAGCACGTCCTGCATGGACGTGGCGTGGAAACCGTTGCGGGCGAAGCAGAGCGCGGCGCCGTCGAGGATCTGGCGGCGGCGGGCGTCCAGGTGCTCCTGGGATACGCGGGCCATGGTCGGCAATCTAAAACGAATATTCCTTCTTGACAAGCCACGCAGACCGACGGGACGGTGATGCCATCTCCAAAACGAACGATCCTTCTTTTTGACGCGAGGAGCTCACCCATGTCCACCGCACCCGCCACCCAGGCGACGCCGAGGACGCTGCCGAACGGCCACGGCGTGGTCGCCGTCGCCGTACTGATCCCCCTGCTCGCGGCCCTCGCTCTGTGGGCCTTCGCCTGGCCGGCCGCCCGCACCGCACCGCGCGATCTGCCACTCGGCGTGGCCGGACCGGCCGCCGCCACGGCCCAGGTGGAGCGGCAACTCCAACAACAGAAGGGCGCGTTCGAGATCCACCGCTACGCCGACGAGGCCGCCGCCCGCCGCGCCATCGAGGACCGGACCGTATACGGCGCGGTCGTCGTCACCGCCGAGGGTCCCGAGCTGCTGACCGCGTCCGCCGCGAGCCCGTTCGTCGCCCAGCTGCTCCAGCAGGCGGTGGCCGAGCAGGCGTCCGCCGAGGGCGGGCAGATCAGGACGGTCGACGTGGTGGCCGCTCCCGAGGCGGACCCGCGGGGCTCGGCGCTGAACGCGTGTGTGCTGCCGCTCGCCCTGGCCGGGATCGCGGCGGGCTCGGCGGTGAGCCTGCTCGGGCTGCGCGGCATCCGGGCCGTGACCGCGCTGCTCGCCGCCGCGGCTCTGGTCGGCGTGGCCGCGGCGGCGATCGCGCACAGCTGGCTCGGGGTGCTCACCGGCGACTGGTGGGCGGAGGCCGGGTCGCTCGCCCTGGCGACCCTGGCCGTGAGCGCGGCGGTGGCCGGCCTGTCCGCCCTGCTGGGCCGAGCGGGCATCGGGATCGCCGCGGGTGTGGTGATGCTGTTCGGCAATCCGTTCTCCGGCGCGGCGACGGCACCGCAGCTGCTGCCCGAGCCGGTCGGGACGATCGGCCAGTGGCTGCCGCCGGGCGCGGGGACGACCCTGGTGCGCTCGGTGTCGTTCTTCGACGGCGCGGCGGCGACCGATCCCGCCCTGACGCTGACCTGGTGGGCCGCGCTGGGCCTGGGCGCCGTACTCCTCGGCAGTGCGCTCCAGACGCGTACGAAGCGCACCGAGCGCGCGGCCGAGAGGGAACTGACGGCCGTCGGCTGACCGCCGGCCTGTCCGGCCCCCCCTAGGAAACCTTCAGAGAGCCCCTAGGAAGCGCCGGGCCCCCGATGGTGCGCCGCGATGCCGAAGCGCTGCTGTTCGCGGGGAGCGGAGGCGACCTCGCGGACGGCGGACACCGCGCTGATCACCTGCTCCTCCGCGGGCTCCTGGAGTTCCTCCAGCCGTTCGAGGTCGGCGGCGGAGACCAGGGCCACGAGTGGTTTGCCATGCCGCGTGACGACCACCCGCTCACCGCCGTACACCACCCGGTTGATCAGGTCGGCGAGTTCAGCCCTGGCTTGCGTCACCGGAATCTCATAGGCCATGCCCCTAGCTTACGGGGCATCCGTGGAGTCCATCAGTTCCACTGGGCGCAAGGAAAGACCAGGTCAGACGCCTCTCGGCTGCCGCCTCTCCTACAGTCCGTGAGAAATGTGTGAGAGGCGGCAGCCGTCTGTCAGCCCTACTCCTCCGCATCGGCCGGGCACCGCGTCTTGCCGTCGACGACTGCGTCTACCCTTGCCGGTGAGGATGAGCTCACTGCCACACTCGCGGCACCGCCACCTCCGCTGGTCATCCATGTCAACCTCGCGAGCGTCCACGTCCACCTCGTGACCGAGTGACGCAAACCACTCCAATCCGGCCTCCGTTTTGGTCCGAGTCGGCCCAGGTCAGACGGCGTTGATCAGGCTGTGAATCCGCTGACAGCACTCTGAATCGACCTCGGTCGAGCCGCGATGGGGACGCGACCGCGAGGGCCACATCCAGCAGGATCTTCCCCGGATCATGCCCCACCCGTTGCTTCCGCCACGGCGTCAGGGCCGCCGATATCGCCTGGTCCAGCCCGGTCTTGCGGACCGTCTCGACCAGCAGCACGCCACCGGCCTGTACGCTTCTTCACGCTTCGGACAGGCTCGTTCGTGAAAGCGCGAGGTTAATGCAGCAGAGCAGCGGTTGAGAGCGTCATGCCGCGCACCGCGGCAGACGGGCTCATCTGCCGCTGCCAACGTCGTGCCGCTGCGCCTACCACGAACCTGACGACTCCGGCGGCACCGGAATACGAGAACGGCGTCGGTTGGTCCTGCAGCCGCGGTTGCTGTGACGGTTGGTGGGGTTGCTCGTTGAGCTGTGCATGGGTGGGGACGTCACGGTTGATGAGGACGCCATCAACACCGCGCCCGCCTCAGCCACTACCGCCGCCGAGGCCACCGACCCCCGTAACTGCGGCTGCAGATCGTAGGCACCCCGGAAAACGCTGCGCCCTGGTTTGCGCCGGATCTCCCGGCTGCCAACAAGAACGGGCTCTTCTGCGTTCGCAGTGAGTTCGGAGTGCGTTCGCAGTGAGTTCAACAGCGGCCCGCCACGCACGGTCATCGACCACGGCACCATGGTCTCGTGCGTGGCGGGCCGTATCTCGCAGTCGGGCTACTTGGTGATCAGCCCGCGAACTCGTCCTCGGAGCGGGCGTCGTGGGCCTTGCGCAAGGACAGGACCTCGTCCACGTGCTCCGCGGCCCAGGTGCTGATCGGCTCCACGACGGGCCGCAGGGAGTGGCCCAGCGGGGTCAGTTCGTACTCCACGCGGGGCGGGACCTCGGCGAAGACCGTCCGGGTGAGCAGGCCGTCGCGTTCCATCCCCCGCAGTGTGTAGGTGAGGACCTTGGGCGTCACGTGATGAAGCACCCCCCGCAGTTCACTGAACCGCATGGGGCCGTCGCCCAGGTTCAGCACGATCAGCACCGACCACTTGTCACCGATGCGGTCGAGCACCAGCCGGGACGGGCAGCAGATCTCGGATTCGTCGGCAGCTTCTTTCACCATATCCGAAGGGTACTCCAGTATCTTTGAAGTAACCAGTATCCCATTGAT
This sequence comes from Streptomyces sp. NPDC050619, assembly GCF_040654815.1. Taxonomy (NCBI): domain Bacteria; kingdom Bacillati; phylum Actinomycetota; class Actinomycetes; order Kitasatosporales; family Streptomycetaceae; genus Streptomyces; species Streptomyces sp. NPDC050619. The sequence continues at coordinate 120,158 of NZ_JBFAIR010000013.1, forward strand.
ACCTTCCCGTGAAGGCGCGTGCACGGCACACGCGATGACGACAAGGAGGTCATGGGATGCGCATCTTGCTGTTCGGAGCCACCGGGATGATCGGCAGCCGGATCGCTGCCGAGGCGGGCAAGCGGGGCCACGAGGTGACCGGTGCCACGCGCAGCGGCAAGGACGGCACCCTCGCGGCGGACGCGAGCGACGCCGACACCGTCGCACGCCTGGCGGCCGGCCACGACGCGGTGGTCCTGGCGGTGGCACCGCCACGAGACGGCACCGAGGCCCCCGAGTCACTGCTGGAGGTGGGCCGCGGCGTACTGCACGGCATACGCAGGGCCGGGGTGCGTCGCCTGGTGGTGGTGGGCGGCGCGGGCATCCTGGAGGTCTCCCCCGGTGTACGGGTCGTCGACACCCCCGGGTTCCCCGAGGACTTCCTGCCGCGGACCCTCGCCCAGGTGGCGCTGTTCGACCTTGTCCGGGAGAACTCCGACGGCCTGGAATGGACCTACCTCTCCCCGCCCGCGATGATCACGCCGGGCGAGCGCACGGGCGCGTACCGGACAGGCGATCACCAACTGCTCAGCGACGGCGAGGGCAACAGCCACATCAGCACCGAGGACTACGCCGTCGCTCTCGTCGACGAGTTGCAGCGGGGCGAGCTCAGCCGCCGCCTCGTCCACGTCGCGTACTGACCGGCTCACACAAACGGAAAAGTTGGCACGCCACCGGCACGTGTGGTGTGGGTTGCCAACCAAATATCAGACAAATATCAGAGGAGCACCACATGACGAACAACGACAGCACCGCCGACGCGGTCGGCGTAGTCGAGGCGTACATGCAAGCGCTGCAGATCAAGGACACTGACACGATCTTGCAGCTCTACGCCGACGAGGCCGAGATCATCCCCGAGAACTTGCCCAGCCTGCGCGGCCGCGACGCCGTTGACTCCTTCTACGCCAGCACCTTCGCCGCCATCGGGATGGAGGTCAACGTGGAGGTGGTCTCGACCGAGGTCTACGACGAGATCGCGATCGTCCGATCCGAGCAGCCCGTCACGGTGACTGCCGTGGCCGACGGCACTCGCACCCAGGCCTACTTCCGCGAGCTGTTCGTGCTGCGTCACACCCCGGACGGGTGGCGCATCCACAAGTACATGTTCTCCCAGAGCCCAGGGCAGGCCTAGAAGCCGGCGGTCACCGACCACGGTCGCGAAAGGCACACAAGCCCGAGGATCTGGGCCGACTGTGGCTCGAGCGCGCCGAGGCCGGGGACATCGACGGCGTGCTCGCGCCGTACGAGCCCATCGGGGCCCTGTACTTCCATGGTCCGGCCAGCACCGGCTACAGCGGACTGCGCAAAGAGCCTACGAGGCGATGCTGGCCGGCACCCCGAAGATGCCCTCACATCCCAACGGCACGCCGCGTCGTCGGCGACCTGGCACTGACCTCCACCGTGCTGCCCCTGGAGAACCCGGTACTGCCGGGTGCAATCACCTCCGAAGTCGCGCGCCGCCAGCCCGACAGCACCTGGCTGTGGGTCTCGACCTAATCGACGGTGCTATGGCCCGCCTGGGGCAAGGAACGGGTCCTGCCCGATCCTAAGATCACCACGCCGGAGCGTCACCGGCGCAAGGCGGCACATGGCGCACGCAGTCCCGCCGTGCCGGACCGTGTCGCGCACGTCCGGCACGGCGGACTTCGACGCGATCGAGGCGACGATCTCGCCGTAGCGGACCGGGCGACCCGGGCGGGGTCACCGCCGTGCTATTGGCGTCCAGTGAGAAGCAGGGCGACGTGGTGAGCGTGTGCCAAGCGCCGCTGTAGTACCAGAGCCTGAAGTCGGTTGCCTGGAGGCTTCGTTGGACTCCAGGCAACCCACCACGGATGCCACTCTCCGTCATCAACTCGATACCTGCGCTGCTGTCCGAGCTACAAAGGATCCGTCCGCCCAGCGGTGGCCGACGCACGACCCACCGCGAAGTACCGTCGGTGACGGCGTCATGGCCTGACCTCCGCGGCGTCGATCAGTCAGCAGTATGGCGCTTCGCGGTCACGTTCCCTCGTCCGGTCTCCCTGCCGGCCGCGAGGTCCCGGCCGATGATCTCCTTCATGATCTCGGTGGTCCCGCCGTAGACGGTCTGGATGCGGGAGTCGAGGAAGGCTCGCGCGACGGGGTACTCCTTCATGTAGCCGTAGCCTCCATGGAGTTGGAGGCAGCGGTCCACGGTTTTCGTCTGGAGCTCGGTGGCCCACCACTTCGCCTTGGCCGCGTCGACGGCGGTGAGGGTGCCCTCGTTCAACGCCTCGATGGCACGGTCCAGGTAGACGCGGGTGATGTCGGCCTGGGTCGTCAGCTCAGCCAGCAGGAAGCGGCTGTGCTGGAAGTCCGCGACCGGGCGGCCGAAGGCGGTGCGCTCGGTGCAGTAGTCCAGCGTCTGCTCCAGCACGGTCTCGGTGACGCACTGGGCCGAAACCGCGATGGCCATCCGCTCACGCGGCAGCCGCTCCATCAGGTGCATGAAGCCGCGGCCCTCCGTGCCCAGGAGGTTGGCCGCCGGTACGCGGACGGAGTCGAAGAACAGCTCGGCGGTGTCCTGCGCGTGCAGACCGATCTTGTCCAGCTTGCGGCCCCGGGTGAAGCCCGGCATGCCTCGTTCGACGACGAACAGGCTCATGCCGCGCGCTCCGGCGGCGGGATCGGTGCGCGCCAGCACGATGACCAGATCGGACAGGATGCCGCTGGTGATGAAGGTCTTGGCGCCGTCGAGCACCCACTCGTCGCCGTCCCGGACGGCGGAAGTCCGGATGCCCTGGAGGTCGCTGCCCGCGCCGGGCTCAGTCATGGCGATGGCCGTGATCGTCTCGCCGGCACAGATGCCGGGAAGCCAGCGCCGTTTCTGTTCCTCGGTGCCGAGATCCAGGAGGTACGGCAGCACGATGTCGTCCTGGACACTGAACCCCGAGCCCAGGGACGCCGCGCCCACCACGGCGAACTCCTCCATCATCACGGTGCGGTAGCGGAAGTCGTCCTGTCCCCCGCCGCCGTATTCCTCGGGCACGGCGAGCCCCAGCAGCCCCTGCTTTCCCGCAGCCGTCCACACCGCCCGGTCGATGAGGTGATCGGCGTCCCAGCGCTCCTGATGCGGGACGACCTCTCGTACGACGAACTCCCGCACGACGTCACGGAAGTCCTCGTGGTCCTGGTCGTAAAGAGTGCGCTCCACTGTCCTGCTCTCCTCAGATGTTCGCTCGGTTCAGGGCCTCGGCGACGGTGGCCAGACAGGCCGCCTTCTCCTCATAGGTGACGCCGTGGGGGATGACGGACAAGGTGGTGACACCGCTTGCGGCGAAGGCGGCGAGCCGGTCGGCGATCCGGTCCACCGGTCCGAGCAGACTGGTCTCGTCGATCAGCCCGAACGGCACCTCGCCGGCGGCGGCTTCGGTCTCGCCCGAGAGATAGAGGTCCTGCACGGTCCGCGCTTCCTTCTCGTAACCGAGCGCACGGGCCTGGGCGTTGTAGAAGTTCTTCTCCCTGCTGCCCATACCGCCGACGTAGAGCGCCGTGTAGGCGCGGATCCGGTCGGCGCAGGCGTCGAGGTCGTCCCCGACCGACACCGGCACGCTCGCCACGACGTCGAAGCCGGCCAGCCCCCGCTCACCGCGTCCTTCGCGGAGCTGGGCGAGGTTCTCGCCCGCGTGGGACGGCGCATGGAAGAGGGCGAGCCAGCCGTCCGCGATCTCGCCGGCCAGGCGGATGTTGCGCGGTCCGACGGCCGCCAGGTAGACGGGGATCTCCTCCCGCACGGGGTGGATGATCAGGCGCAGCGGTTTGCCGGCGCTGCCGCCCGGGCCCGGCAGGGGCAGCGGATAGTGCTCGCCCTCGTGACGGACGAGTTCGCGTCGTACGACGGCCCGTACGACGTCGATGTACTCGCGGGTGCGGGCCAGCGGCTTGCCGAATTCGACGCCGTGCCAGCCCGCCGACACCTGCGGCCCGGAGACTCCCAGGCCCAGATGAAAGCGGCCGTCCGACAGGGAGTCCAGGGTCGCGGCCGTCATGCCGGTCATCGCCGGGGTGCGGGCCGGGATCTGCATCACCGCCGAACCGAGTCCGATCCGCGTGGTCCGGCCGGCGAGCCAGGACAACACGGTTACGGCATCGGAGCCGTAGGCCTCGGCGGCCCAGACGACGTCATAGCCGAGGCGCTCGGCCTCCAGGGCGAGTGCCAGTGGTTCGGCACCTCCGTCTCGGCCCCAGTGGCCCATGCTCAGGCCCAGTCTCATCGGTTCTCTCCTGTGTGAGGGTGCTGGACGACGACCGTCGCGGCGAGCAGCCGGTCGGTCTCCGGAGCGTCGACTCCCCAGTCGGCGAGGGCGGTCCGGGTGTCCTGGCCCACCACCGGCGGGGGTCCCTGGATTGCGCCCGGGGTGCGGTCGAAGCGGGGCGCGGGCGCGGGCTGTCGTACGCCGGCCGTCTCGGTGAAGACCGAGCGTGCCGCGTTGTGCGGGTGGAGGTGCGCTTCCCAAGGGCTGAGCACGGGGGCCACACAGGCATCGGTCGGTTCGAACAGGGCGGTCCACTCGTCGCGGGTGCGCTCCTTGAACGCGGCGGCCAGGCGCTGCCGCAGTTCGGGCCAGCGTTCGCGGTCGTACTGTGCGGGCAGGTCCGGATCGTCCGACAGGCCGAGACCGGTGAGGAGTTGGGCGTAGAACCGCTCCTCGATCGGTCCGACGGCCATGTGTCCGCCGTCGGCGGTCTCGTACGTCGTGTAGAACGGCGCTCCCCCGTCGAGCAGGTTCTCTCCCCGGCCCCCCTGCCAGTCGCCCGTCGCCCGCAGGCCGTGGAGGGCGGTGGTCAGCAGGGCGGCGCCGTCGACCATGGCCGCGTCGACGACCTGTCCCAGGCCTGAGCGCTCCCGTTCGTACAGTGCGGCCAGGATCCCGAGCGCCAGGAGCATGCCGCCGCCGCCGAAGTCCCCGACCAGGTTGACGGGCGGCACCGGGGGCCGGTCGGGCGGACCGATCAGACCGAGGGCGCCGGAGACAGCGAGGTAGGTGATGTCGTGCCCGGCGCGCGGCGCGAGCGGACCGATCTGCCCCCAGCCGGTCATCCGCCCGTACACCAGAGCGGGGTTGACGGCCCGGCAGTCCTCGGGACCGATGCCCAGGCGCTCGGCGACGCCGGGCCGGAAGCCCTCCACCAGGACGTCGGCCCGGGCGGCGAGGTACCTGACGAGCGCGGCGCCGTCGGGGTGCTTCAGGTCGACGGCGAGGGAGCGGCGCCCCCGGGCGAGCGGGTCCTTGGAGCCGCGCGTGTCCGGGTCGACGTCCGAGGCGCGGTCGACGCGGAGCACCTCCGCGCCGAGGTCGGCCAGGACAGTGCAGGCGAAGGGACCCGGGGCCATGCTGGCGATTTCCAGCACGCGCAGGCCTGCCAGCGGGCCACGTCCGGCGGCGTTCGGGGCTGTGGTTCCTTCGCGGTTCACGTGTACGTGCCGCCGATCTCGATGGTCATCTCGCCGTCCCGGTACAGCCGCCGGACGGCACGCTTGTCGTACTTGCCGACGCTGGTCTTCGGGATGGCGTCGAGGAACGTCCAGCGCTCGGGGATCCACCAGTGCGCGACCCGTCCTTCGAGGAAGTCCCGCAGCTCGGCCGGCGACACGGCGGCACCCTCGGCGAGCGCAACGCAGGCCAGAGGCCGCTCGTCCCACTTGGCATCGGGTACGCCGACCACCGTGGCTTCGACGACGGCCGGGTGTTCGGCGATGGCGTTCTCCAGCTCGACGGTGGAGATCCACTCACCGCCGCTCTTGATGCCGTCCTTGAGACGGTCGCGTACGACGATCCAGCCGCCGGGCCCGACAGTGCCCAGGTCACCGGTGCGCAGCCAGCCGTCGTCGAACTTCTCGGCGGTGTTCTCGGTGTGCAGGTAGCTTCCGGTCACCCAGGGCCCGCGCAGCTGGAGTTCGCCGACCGACTCTCCGTCCCAGGGCTGTTCGTTGCCGTCCATGCCCATGACGCGGACCTCGACCAGGGGCATCACCCGGCCGCTCTTGACCAGCCAGTCGACCTCCTCCTCCGGCGCCGTGCCGCACGGCGGCGCCGACCAGCTGGCCAGCGGGCTGGTCTCGGTCATGCCCCAGCCCTGGGCGAGCTGGATGCCGTAGCGCTCCTTGAACTCGGCGACGAGGGCCCGCGAGGGGCTGGAGCCGCCGCAGCCGGCGAGCCGGACGCAGGAGAGGTTCAGCGGGTGCTGTCGGCCGTGGTGCAGCAGACCGTTCCAGAGGACGGGGACGGCGGCGACTGCGGTGGGCCGCTCCTCGTCGATGATGCGGGCGAGGTCGGGGACGGTGAGATGCCGTCCGTTCATGATGATGTCGGCGCCGGCCAGCCAGCCGGCGTAGGGCCAGCCCCAGGCGTTGGCGTGGAACATCGGCACGATCGGCAGGATCCGGTCGCGGTCGGACATGGCCGCGGCGTTACCGCTGGAGATGCCCAGGGTGTGGAGCAGGATCGAGCGGTGGCTGTACGCCACGCCCTTCGGGTCGCCGGTGGTGCCGGTGGTGTAGCACAGGGCGGCGGCGGAGCGTTCGTCGACATCGGGCCAGGCGAAGCCGGGCTCCTCGGCGTCGAGCAGCGCGTCCCAGGCGTGGACCTGGATGTGGTCGGGCAGGTCGGGCGTCGCGCCCTCGCCGACCACGACGACGTGGCGCACGGTGGGGAGCTGGTCGCGCACCTGGCCGAGCAGGCCCAGCAGCGTCGAGTCGACGACGATGACCCGGTCCTCGGCGTGCTCGATGATGTAGCCGAGCTGGTCGGAGTGGAGCCGCAGGTTCAGGGTGTGCAGGACGGCGCCCATGGACGGCACCGCGAGGTAGGCGGCCATGTGCTCCAGCGTGTTCCAGCACAGGGTCGCGACCCGGTCGCCGCGCTCGACGCCCAGCCGGGTCAGGGCCGCGGCCAGCCGCTCCGCCCGCTCGGCGGTCTCGGCGAAGGTCCAGGACCCGCCGCCGTCCTGGGCACAGCGCACCACACGGCTGAGTGCGTGCACCCGCTGTCCGTGCCGGAGCAGATCGCCGACCTGCAGGTCCCGGTCCATCATGGTGCTCTTCATCGGTTCGACTCCTTTGTCGCGACGGCTCTGAGTGCTCGGCGGGCGATCGACCAACGGTGGGTCTCGGACGGGCCGTCGTAGATGCGGAAGGGCCGTACCTCGCGCAAATAGGCCGACAGGGGCATGTCCGCCGAGATACCGAGAGCGCCGCACACCTGTACGGCGCGGTCGACGATCCGGCCGACGGCCTCGGCGGTGAAGGTCTTGGCGACGGAGGACTCGTGCTTCCCGGAGCGGCCCTGATCGAGGACCCAGGCGGCCTCGCGGACGAGGGCCCGTGAGGCGGTGAGATCGATCTCGTTGTCCGCCAACTGCTGCTGCACCATGCCGAGTTCACCGAGCCGACTGCCGAACGCGGTGCGCTCGGCCGCGTAGCCGAGGGCCAGCTCGTGGGCCCGGCGGGCCAGGCCCAGCCAGCGCATGCAGTGGGTGAGCCGGGCCGGGGCCAGACGCACCTGGGCGTAGGCGAAGCCCTTGCCGACTTCGCCGAGGACGGCGTCGTCCCCGACTTCGCAGCCGTCCAGTTCGATCTCGCAGTGCCCGCCGGTGAAGCCCTGGTCGAGGCTCGGTATGTGCCGGAGGAGACGGAAACCAGGGGTGTCGGTGGGTACGAGGAACATGGTCGCCGCCGGATCGGAGTCCGTGCCGGTGCGCGCCATGACGATGGCGAAGTCGGCTCCGTCGGCGCCGGTGATGAACCGCTTGCGGCCGTCCAGCACCCAACCCCGGTCCGTCCGGCGAGCGGCTGTGGCCAGCTGGGACGGATCCGATCCCGCACCGGGTGCGGGTTCGGTCATCGCGAAGCAGGACCGCACGTCCCCGGCGGCCAGCGGCTTCAGGAAGCGGTCGCGCTGTACGGCGTCGGCGATCTTCTCCAGCATCAGCATGTTGCCCTCGTCGGGCGCCGCGCAGTGCAGGGCCAGCGGGCCCAGAAGGCTGCGGCCGGCCTCCTCCAGGACCACGGACTGTCCGCGCAGGTCGAGGCCGAGGCCGCCGAGGTCCTCCGGGACGGTCGGGGCGAAGATCCCCGCCTCGCGGGCGGCCCGCTGAAGCGTGCGTCGCAGGGCGTCGTCCGGCGCGCCCGGCCCGCGGAGCAGCTCCGCTTCGGCGGGGAGCACGGTCGTCCGGACGAACTCCGCGGTGCGGTCTCGCAGTTCGACGAGTTCGGGCTCAAGGGTGAAATCGATCGCCATGGGGTCCTCGCGGCTCTTGGAGTGGCGATTACTTAACGTTCGTTCGAACGCTATGAGCGGATTACGGCATAGGTCAAGCTCTCGACAGGAGAAAGCGCCCGTTCCGAGACGGAAACCTTGACGTCGCCGACTGGTCGACTCTAGCGTTTCTAACGAGCGTTAAATAGAGCTCTAGCAACCGAAGGAGTCGGGCATCATGCCGACAGCCGAAACGGACGCACCGACGCCGGTGGTCACGCTGGAGCGACGCGGCGCCGTCGCTCTGATCACGCTCAACCGACCCCGAGCCCTCAACTCCGTGAACGCGGACCTCTCAGCAGCCCTGGGTACGGCCCTGGAGGAATTCGACGCCGACACGGACCTGCGGGTCGCGGTGGTGACCGGCGCAGGGCGGGCCTTCTGTGCGGGCATGGACCTCAAGGAAGCGGCGGCGGGGCGCTCCGTGAACGATCCGCTGCATCCCGAATGGGGCTTCGCGGGCATCGTCCGGCACCCGGTCGGCAAACCGCTTGTCGCCGCCGTCAACGGACCCGCGCTGGGCGGCGGCGCCGAGATCGTCCTGGCCTGCGACCTGGTGGTGGCCGACGAGAACGCAACGTTCGGAATGCCCGAGGTGCATCACGGGCTGTTCCCGGCCGCGGGCGGGGTGCTGCGGCTTCAGCACCGGGTGCCGCGCAACATCGCCCGGGAGATCGCACTCACCGGAACCACCGTGGACGCCGCCACGGCCGCGCGGTGGGGCCTGTTCAACCAGATCGCGCCGGCGGGCAAGTCGGTCGACGCCGCTCTGGAGCTCGCCGAGCGGGTGGCGTCCGCAGCGCCCCTGTCCGTGCACGCGGTGAAACGACTCATGTCCTGGAGCGAAGGCCAGAGCGAGGCCGAGGCCTGGATCGAGAACGACCGCGCTTTCCAGAAGGTCCTGGCCGGCGACGACGCGAAGGAAGGTCCACGCGCCTTCGCCGAGAAGCGCGCACCCCGATGGGCCGGGCGCTGACCTTCGGCCCCGCCGCACCCACCAGTCAGCCCGTAGCAGTAAGGATCTCTGATGCCTGACATCAACGACGCCGTCATCGTTGACGTGGTTCGTACCGCGTCCGGCAAGGGAAAGCCGGGCGGCGCCCTGTCCGGCCACCACCCCGTCGACCTCCTGGCCACCGTGCTCGCCGCCCTCGTCGAACGCAACGGTCTCGACCCCGCCCTGGTCGACGACGTGATCGGCGGCTGCGTCTCCCAGTCCGGCGAGCAGGCCCTCAACATCACCCGCACCGCGCTGCTGGCGGCCGGCTTCCCCGAGTCGGTGCCCGCGACGACCGTCGACCGGCAGTGCGGTTCCAGCCAGCAGGCCGGGCACTTCGCGGCTCAGGGTGTGATCGCTGGGGCGTACGACATCGTGATCGCGTGCGGCGTGGAGTCGATGAGCCGGGTACCGATGGGCTCCAGCTCGGCGGGTGCCGACACCTCCGGCAAGGGGCTGCTTCGCCGCTACCCGGAGGGACTGATATCCCAGGGCCTCTCCGCCGAACTCCTCGCCGTCCGCTGGAAGCTGGAGCGCGAGGAGCTCGACGCCTTCGCGGCCCGCTCCCATCAGCGTGCCTGGTCGGCGACGGAGACCGGCGGTTTCGACAAGGAGATCGTCCCCGTCGACGGCCACACCGCTGACGAGACGGTCCGGGCGACGACCACCGCGGAGGGCCTGGCCGGCCTCAAGCCCGCCTTCACCGGGGTCCCCGGAGCCGAGCGCTTCCCCGAGATCGACTGGCGCATCACGCCCGGCAACTCCTCCCCGCTCACCGACGGCGCCTCCGCCGCTCTCATCATGAGCGCCGCCACCGCCGAACGCCTCGGTCTGCGCCCCCGTGCCCGCTACCACTCCTTCGCGGTCTCCGGCTCCGACCCACTGCTGATGCTCGACGGGGTCATCCCGGCCACCCACAAGATCCTCGAACGCTCCGGCCTGTCGATCGACGTCATCGACGCCTACGAGGTCAACGAGGCCTTCGCGCCCGTGCCCCTGCTGTGGCAGCGCGAGTTCGACGCCGACCCCGAGCGCCTCAACCCGCGCGGGGGCGCCATCGCGCTCGGCCATCCACTCGGCGCCTCCGGCACCCGTCTGCTCTCCACCCTGGTCAACCACCTGGAAGCCACAGGCGGCCGCTACGGCCTGCAGACCATGTGCGAGGGCGGCGGTATGGCCAACGCCACCATCATCGAACGCCTCTGACGACCTTTCACACCCCACGCAGCATGGGAGCAACCATCATGAACATCGCAGGCAGCGTCGCCCTCATCACCGGCGGGGCCTCTGGCCTCGGTCTGGCCACCGCCCGGCGGCTGCTCGACGCCGGGGCGTCGGTGGTCCTGGCCGACCTTCCCTCCTCCGACGGCAAGGCGGTCGCCGCCGAGTTCGGCGACGAGCGGGCCGTCTTCGCGCCCACCGACGTCACCAGCGAGGCCGACGTGAGTGCCGCCATCGAGGCCGCCGCCGGGCTCGGCGCCCTGAGGATCGCGGTCAACTGCGCCGGTATCGGCACCGCCGCCCGCACCTTGGGCAAGAGCGGCCCCTTCCCGCTGCCCGACTTCGCCCGCACGATCCAGGTCAACCTGATCGGCACCTTCAACGTGATCCGGCTGGCCGCCGAGAGGATGGCGGCGCAGGAGCCGGCCGAGGGCGGCGAGGAACGCGGAGTGATCGTCAACACCGCTTCCGTGGCCGCGTACGACGGTCAGATCGGTCAGGCCGCGTACTCCGCCTCGAAGGGGGGCGTGGTCGGCCTCACCCTGCCCGTAGCCCGGGACCTGGCGGGCCACCGCATCCGCGTGATGACCATCGCCCCGGGACTGTTCGAGACGCCGATGCTCGCAGGGCTGCCCGAGGACGCCAAGGCATCGCTCGGCGCCCAGGTCCCCCACCCCAGCCGCCTCGGCCACCCCTCCGAGTACGCCGCGCTGGTCCAGCACATCGCCGAGAACCCGATGCTGAACGGCGAGGTCATCCGGCTGGACGGAGCGATTCGCATGGCTCCTCGATGACACAGCCACACCCAGCGCGTATATTCACATATGAATAGTCGTTTAGGAGGCTGTCCGGGCGCGCGGACGAGGCCCGGCAGCCTGCGGACCCCCACGCAGGGAACATGCACATGGACAGCTTCACGGAGCACACCTCCTTCTACATCGACGGCGGCCTGCAGCAGCCGCTCGGCTCGGAGACCTACACCGTCATCGGCGCGTCCACCGAGGAACCGATCGGGCGCGTCCCCGTCGCCGGCGGCAAGGACATCGACGCCGCGGCGACCGCGGCCCGCCGCGCACTGGACTCCCCCGGCGCCCCCTGGCCCACGGCGAGCCCCGCCGAGCGCGCTGACGCGATGGAGCGGTTCGCCGACGCCATCCAGGCGCGCGCCGACCAGTTCGGCCGACTGGTCTCCCGCGAGAACGGCATGCCGATCGCCATGTCCCCGCGGGCCAACGCCCACAGCACGGCGGCGATCCTCAGGTACTACGCGGGCCTCGCCCGCACCTTCGAGTGGGAGGAACGGCGCCCCTCCTTCACCGGCACCACCACGCTGGTCCGACGGGAACCGGTCGGGGTCGTGGGGGCGATCGTGCCGTGGAACTACCCGCAGACGCTCGCGATCATGAAGGTCGCGCCCGCGCTCGCGGCGGGCTGCGCGATCGTCCTCAAGCCCGCGCTGGAGACCTCGCTGGACGCGTACCTCCTGGCCGAGGCCGCCGCCGAGGCGGGCCTGCCGCCTGGCGTACTGAACATCGTGCCCGGCGCCCTCGAAGCAGGTGAGTCCCTCGTCGCCCACCCCGGCGTCGACAAAATCGGCTTCACCGGTTCCACTCCGGCCGGCCGGTCGATCGCCGAGGTCTGCGGGCGACTGCTGCGCCCGGTCACCCTGGAACTGGGCGGCAAGTCGGCGGCGATCGTCCTCGACGACGCCGATCTCGACGCCACCATCAAGGGGCTCCCCGGCATCTCGTTCTTCAACAACGGCCAGACCTGCTACGGCAGCACCCGGCTTCTCGCACCCGCGAGCCGCTATGCCGAGATCCTCGACGCCGTCTCCGCCATGGCCTCCGGCCTGCGGGTCGGTGACCCCCTCGACCCGGCCACCGCCGTGGGGCCAGTGGTCTCCGCCGCCCAGCGTGAGCGCATCGAAGGTTACATCGCGTCCGGCCACTCCGAGGGCGCCCGGCTCACGGCCGGCGGCGGACGCCCGGCCGGCCTCGACCGCGGGTGGTACGTCGAGCCGACGGTCTTCGCCGACGTGCGGCCCGACATGACCATCTTCCGCGAGGAGATCTTCGGTCCCGTTCTCGTCGTCACCCCCTACAGCTCGGACGACGAGGCGGTCGCTCTCGCCAACGACTCCGAGTACGGGCTCGGCGGCACGGTCTGGACCACCGATGAGGAGCGCGGCACGGCCATCGCCCGCCGGGTGCGCACCGGCAGCATCGGCGTCAACGGCTACCGCCTGGACTTCAACTCCCCCTTCGGCGGCCGCCGCGCCAGCGGCCTGGGGCGCGAGCTGGGCCCCGAAGGCCTGAACGCGTACCTGGAGTTGCAGTCGGTGTACCTGCCGGCCTGATGCGTCACGCACGGACGGCGCCAAGGAGTCCCCCATGCTCCTGAGCGCCGTCCTCGTGTCCGTCGCACGCCCAAGGAACCGTCGAAAACCCGGGCGTTCAGGCCGCAGCCGGTCAGCCCTGCTGGCGGCTCGGGATCACCCAGTACCCCTTGTGCACGTCGCGGACTTCCTCGCGCACCGGCAGCTTCGGGTCGACATACGCCCTTATCCACTCGACGGGGGCGTCGTTCTCATCGAGCAGTGTCAACACGCACACGGACACCGGCGTGTCGAGGTACAGACCCAGGTGGCGGGAGACGATCGGCGGCGCGGTACCGGCGTGCAGCCGTCTGCGGATCGTGGTGACGTCGACACCCTCCGCGGTCAGGATCGACATCATGGGCTTGGTCTTGAGGTCTTCGAGGCTGTGGCGCTCGCCCAGTTCGGGCAACTGCGCATTATGCGAGACGACGTGCGGAAGACCCCGGTAGATCCGCAGCCGGACGCACTGCCACAGCTTGCTGCCCGGCGGCAGCCCGAACACCCGGCAGGCCTCGGCGGGGGCGACATCCACGCCGACCTTCAGCAGCTCATACCCGTACTCCGAGGACTCCTCCTCCGGGTAGAAGACCGGCAGGTCATCCTGGTCGCCAGGGCTCGGGGGTATGTAGACGGCCCGCGGACGCTTGCCGCGACCGCGCTCGACCAAGCCTTCCTCGCCCAGACGCTCGAGCGGGGTCCGGGCCGTCACCACACTGACCTTGAAGCGCTCGGCCAGCTCACGCTCGCCGGGAAAGTCCGTGCGGCCCACCCACAGCCCGTCGAGGATCTCCGCACGTAGCTGCCGGTAGATCTGCTGCTGCATCGGGACGTCCGGGTTGAGGACGTCCCCGTCGTCCGCCGCGGGACTCGCGATCCCGTCACCACCGGACTCGTTCGACATGTACACGGCCTCTCCTGACCAAACTGCGTGAGCGTCTCCAGGCCATTATGACCGACCCTCACTTGACTTTCCACCTTTCCCATATGAATATGTGATTACGAGCTTTCCCTTCTGTCGACCTTGTGAGGACCCGACATGACTGCCCAGAGCAGGTACCGACTCCCCGATACTCCGCTTCCCGAGTTGTTCGTCACTCCCGAGCGCCGGGCGCGAGGCAGCGTCAACGCCTACCGGATGGACCAGCTTCCGGCTGGGACGCAGCGTGAGTTCATCGACATCACGGCTTCCGACGGGGCCTTCTCCTTCGGTCTCCTGCACCTGCCGCCGGGCCCGAAGCCCAAGACCGTCGCTGTGTTCATGCACCCGCGGGAGAACCAGTCCCGGCAGTACCTGAGCCCGTACCTGCTGGAGGCGGGATACGCGGTGTGGGGACAGACCAGCCGTGCGCTGAACAACGACAGCGACATGGTGCACGAGGAGGTCGTCCTCGACACCGCGGCGGGCATCCGGATGCTCAAGGACCGCGGCTTCGAGAAGATCGTGCTCATCGGCAGCAGCGGCGGCACCTCCCTGCTGTCGTACTACCAGTGGCAGGCCGCCCTCCCGCCCGAGGAGCGCCACACACACGGCCCGCACGGCACGCCGACCCGCTTCGCCACGGAGGACATGCCGCCGGCCGACTTCTACGTCGCCCTGGCCCCCCACGCCGGCGAGGGCATCATCATGCTCAACATGCTCGACCCGGCGATCGTCGACGAGTCCAACCCGACGGCGATCGACCCGGCGTTGGACATGTTCAACCCCGACAACGGCTACCAGCCGTTCCCGGAGCCGAGCAAGTACGACACCGAGTGGCTCGCCGCCTACCGCGAGGGCCAGCGTGCCCGCGCCCGCCGTCTGGATGTCATCGCCCGCTCCCTGATCGCGGACTACGAAGAGGCGAGGCAGGCCGTCGACCGGGAGAAGCTCGGCTCGCCCACGGCTCGCAGGGCACTGATGTCGCCGTATCTGAGCATCTACGGAACGGTCGCCAACCCGGCACACACGGACCCGAGCATCCACCCCAACCACCGCGTGCCCGGGAGCATCTTCTCGGGCGGCCATCCGTTGCGGGGCTCCTACGGCCCCAACGCGCTGGGCCGGATCCTGACCGCACGCGCCTGGCTGGCGACCTGGAGCGGTCTGTCGGCCCAGGCCGAGTGGACCCATGCCGCCGAGCACATCGACGTGCCCACCCTGGTCGTCGCACCGCTCGGCGACACCGACGCCTACCCGGAGGAGCAGGAGGAGATCTTCTCCCGCATCCCGGCAGGTGACAAGACGTTCACGACCCTCGCCCACGCGCACCACTACCTCTTCCTGCTGCCGAACGCACCGATCGACTACAACCCGCGCGAGGCCGCCGGCGAGATCGTCACCAAGTGGCTGGGCGAGCGCCTCGACGTGTCCTGACGCCATCACCGCCGAACCAGAGCACCAAACAGCACCACCCAACCCCCCTTGGAGGCAGAAATGCCGTTCTACCGTTCCGTGGGACAGGTGCCCCACAAGCGACACGTCCAGTTCCGTAAGCCCGACGGCGGGCTGTACCGCGAGGAACTGATGGGCACCGAGGGCTTCTCGTCCGACTCCGCGCTGCTCTACCACACCTACGCTCCCACCGACGTTGTCGCGGTCGATGCCTGGGAGATCACGGGGCAGGGCACCACACCCAACCACCCTCTCAAGCCCCGTCTGGTCCGCACCCACAAAGTGGACGAGGGAGGCGACGCGGTCACCGGCCGCCGCCTGCTGGCCGCCAACCCGGACGTGCGGGTCAGCTACGTCGTCGCCGATCGGCCCAGCCCGCTGTACCGCAACGCCATGGGCGACGAGATGTACTTCGTCGAGTCCGGCACCGCCCGCGTCGAGACCGTCTTCGGCTCGCTGGAGGTCGGCCCGCGCGACTTCGTCATCATGCCGACCTCCGCGACGCACCGGTGGGTGCCGACCGGTGAGGAACCTGTACGACTCCTCATCGCGGAGTCGACCGGCGGCATCCGCCCGCCCAAGCGCTACCTGTCCGCCCGCGGCCAGTTCCTGGAGCACTCCCCGTACTGCGAGCGGGATCTGCGAGGCCCGTCGGAGCCCCTCGTCGTGGAGGGCGAGAACGTCGACGTGTATGTGCGTCACCGGGCCGGCGGCACGCGCTACACCTACGCCCACCACCCCTTCGACGTCGTGGGCTGGGACGGGCAGCTCTACCCGTACGCGTTCAGCATGGACGACTACGAGCCGATCATCGGCCGGATCCACCAACCGCCGCCGACCTTCCAGACTTTCGAGGCGCCGGGCTTCGTCATCTGCTCGTTCGTGCCGCACAAGGTCGAGTACCACCCTGACGCGGTGATCGTCCCCTACAACCACGCCAACGTCGACTCCGACGAGCTGATGTTCTACGTGGAGGCGGCGGGCGGCGCGCGTGCAGGGCACGGCATCGAGACGGGCTCCATCACCTGGCACCCCGCCGGCTTCATCCACGGCCCGCACACGAACGAGCTGGAGAAGTCCGTCGACGCCTACAACGCCGGCCGCATCGAGATCAAGAACCTGCGCGCCGTCATGATCGACACCTTCCGCCCGCTCGACATCGGCGAAGCCGCCCTGGCCAGCGAGGACTCCGACTACCTCGCCAGCTGGCGCAACGCCTGATCGGAGTCCTGTCATGCACGCCGATCAGGTCGTCAGCAGCCTGAACACACCGCTGACCGCGCCCGCCTACCCGACGCCGTCCGGCACCCGGTTCATCGACCGGGAGTACCTCAACATCGTCTACCGCACCGACCCGGAGGCACTGCGGGCCGTCGTACCCGAGCCGCTGACGGTCGGCGAACCCCTCGTGCGGTTCGAGGTCATGCACATGGGCGACGTCGGAGGCTTCGGCCCCTACACCGAGGCCGGCATCGCGATCCCGGTGGACTTCGAGGGCGAGCAGGGCGAGTACCTGCACGCCATGTACCTCGACAACTTCCCGGCCACGGCCGGCGGCCGGGAACTGTCCGCCTATCCCAAGGTGCTGGGCACGCCACGCCTGTACGTCGACCACGGAACGCTCGTGGGCACCCTCGACTTCGGGACCCTGCGCGTGGCCACGGCGACCATGGGTTACAAACACCGGCGGCTCAACCCGGAGGAGGCTCTCCGGCAGATCACCGTGCCGACGTACATGGTGAAGATCGTGCCCGGCTATGACTTCAAGCCCCGGGTCGCCGATCTGGTCCGGACCCAGATCACCGACATCACCGTGAAGGAAGCCTGGTCCGGCCCCGCCCGCCTCCAGCTCTTCCACCACGTCCTCGCCCCGCTCGCCGACCTGCCGGTCGTCGAAGTGGTCTCGGCGAGCCACATCCTCACCGATCTGTCGCTGGCCCCCGCCGAGCCGGTCTTCGACTACCTCGCTCACGTCCCGAACGCCTAGGAGGCGATGACGATGTCACCGGACAACCCGGCGTCGCGTCCCTCCGCAAGCCGCGGACTGCATCTCCGCCGCGCTGGAGGGCCCGACGGGCCGGTGCTGGTGCTGCTCCACGGCGGCCTGGGCGACGGCCAGGTCTGGCAGGCCGTCGAGGGCCTCCTGCGGGAACGGTGGCCGGGCAGCTGGCTGGTGCCCGACCTCCCCGGGCACGGGCGCTCGCCGCGTCTGGCCCACTACAGCTACGGCCGGATCGCGGCCGAGGTCGCCGACGCCGTGACCGAACATGTGCCCCGCGGCGTACCGGTACACGTCCTCGGCCACTCCCTCGGCGGCGTGGTCGCCCTCACGCTCGCCAGCGGGTGGTTCGGCATCGACGTGACCACCGTGTGCGCGATAGGCGTGAAACCACTCTGGTCCACAGAGGAACGGGACCTGATGACCACCGTGGCCGCCGCCCCCGCGCCCGTCTTCGCCACGCGGAACGATGCCCTGGGGTTCGTACTGCGTGCGGCCGCCATGAGCGACGTGGTGACAACGGACTCCCCCATGTGCGACTCCCTGGTGATCGGCGACGGGGACCAGTGGGAGCCCGTGGCGGACCCCGCTGTCCTGTCCGTCGGCGCCTCGGATCTGCCCGGGCTGATCGCGGCCTGCAAGGCGCAGGAGATCGTGCTCGCCACCGGTGAACACGACCCGCTCTGCCGGCCGTCCGACCTCGTCAAGGCATATCCCGAGGCCGCCGTGGTCGCCGGAACGGGGCACTACCCACACCTCCAGAACCCCGAGGCGATCTGGTCGTCGCTCGACCACCTGCTGCAGTCCATCCTCCACGCGGAGCGAAGCACTCTGCCTGCCTGATACCCCCCGGTCACCGGCCTGGCGGCCGGCCGTCCCGGGCCACCTAACAACTCACGGAGCAATCATGTCCAGTCACCGGATCGGCCTGCTGGTGCCGAGTTCGAACACCACCATGGAGACCGAGATCCCGGAGATCCTCCGCCGGCAGAGCGCGCTGACGGGCGATCAGTTCACCTTCCACGCCAGCCGCATGCGGATGAAGACCGTCGAGAAGAGCGAGCTGGCCGCGATGAACGCCGACGCGGGCCGCGCGGCGGTTGAACTCGCCGACGCGCAGGTCGAGGTGATGGCGTACGCGTGCCTCGTCGCGATCATGTCGCAGGGCAACGGCGTGCACCGCGGCATCGAGGCCGATCTCACCCGCACCGCCGCCGAAAACGGCTGCGCGGTGGACGTCCTCTCCAGCGCCGGGGCCCTGGTGGAGGGACTGCACCACCTCGGTGCCAAGAAGGTGTCCATCGTCACCCCGTACATGAAGCCGCTGACCGCCCTGGTGGCCGGCTACATCGAGTCCGAGGGCATCGAGGTCCAGGACTCCATCAGCCTGGAGGTCGACGACAACCTCGCCGTCGGCCGCCTGGATCCGTCCCGGCTGCCGGACATCGCGGCCGGACTCGACACCCGCGGCGTGGACGCCGTCGTGCTCTCCGCCTGCGTCCAGATGCCCTCCCTTCCCGCCATCCCTGACGCGGAGAAGCGTCTCGGTCTGCCTGTCGTCACGGCGGCCGCGGCCACGTCCTGGAAGGTGCTGCGCACCCTCGGCCTGGAGACCGTCGCCGACGGCGCCGGCGCGCTCTTCAAGCAGAACTGACCACCGGGCGGGACGCTCAGGCGCCCCGTCCGGCCGGCCCCCCACATCCACGCACCAAGCGAAGGAGCACGTCCATGGCCCCCATCCCCATGGAAACCACGATCAACGGCTCTCCCGAGCAGGTCTTCGACATCATCACGCAGGTCCGCTTCTGGCCGCAGTGGCACGTCCTCACCCGGGCCGTCACGGGCACTGTCCAGCGCCCGTTCCTTCCGGGCGACGAGTTCACCGAGTTCATCCGCACCGCCGAGGGGTCCAGGGAACTGACCTGGCGGGTCGCGGCGTACGAGCGCGCCAAGCACGTGACCATCGAGCTCGTGGGTACTCCCGGCTCCATCTCGTACACCTTCGAGCAGGTCCCCGACGGCACCCTGTTCCGACGGATCGTCAACGGCAGCGGTTCGCAGGAATCGCGGGCGGCGACGCCCGAGACCGAGGCGCAGTCCGTGGCGAACCTGAAGGCGCTGGTCGAGGACGTCCTCGCACACGAGAAGAAGGGGCCCGTCTTCCCCTGACCCGGGCATGGTGGCCGACGGCGTCGCAACCGGCGCCGTCGGCCACGGCCTCCTCGACTGTCCGTCAACCCTTGGGAATCCGTGATGCCCCACAGCCGCCCGAACTCCGAACTCCGCGGCACCGCCGTCCTCGCCGACCCTCTCCTCAACAAGGGGACGGCGTTCAGCCCGAGCGAACGTGCCCGGCTCAACCTCGACGGTCTGCTGCCGCCTGCCGTGGAAACCCTCAAGGCGCAGGTGGCCCGGGCCTACGAGGCCTATCTCAGCTATGCCAAGCCCCTCAACCAGCACATCTACCTGCGACAGCTGCAGGACACCAACGAGGTCCTCTTCTACCGTCTCGTGACGGAGCACCTCGAAGAAATGCTCCCGGTCGTCTACACCCCGACCGTCGGGGATGCCTGCCGGCAGTTCAGCTCGATATACCGCCGACCGCGCGGCCTGTTCCTCTCCTGGGAGGACCGGCACAGGTTCCGGGAGATCCTGCGCAACCGGCCGCACGACGACCAGGACGTCGACGTCATCGTGGTCACCGACGGGCAGCGCATCCTCGGCCTGGGCGACCTGGGCGTGGGCGGCATGGGCATCCCGATCGGCAAGCTGAGTCTGTACACGGCCATCGGCGGCATCGCCCCGGCACGCACGCTGCCGATCCTGCTGGACGTCGGTACGGACAATGAGGAACTGCTCGCCGATCCGCGGTACCTCGGCCGACGCAGCCGCCGCCTCACCGGCGCGGAGTACGACGAGATGATCGAGTCGTTCGTCTCGGCTGTCGAGGTGGAACTGCCGAACACCCTGCTCCAGTGGGAGGACTTCGCCACCGCCCACGCGCGTCCCATCCTCACCCGCTACCGCGACCGTCTGCTCACCTTCAACGACGACATCCAGGGCACCGCCGCCGTGGCGCTCGGTGCCCTGTCCACCGCGGCCGACATCTCCGGCACGCCGCTGGCGCAACAGCGTCTGGTGGTGCTGGGCGCGGGTTCGGCCGCCATCGGTGTCGCCGACATGATCCGCACGGCGATGACCGAGGAAGGAGTCTCCGCCGCCGTGGCCACCGCGCGCTTCTGGGTGGTCGACGTGGAGGGACTGCTGGTGCGCTCACGAACCGGCCTGACCGACGAACAGCGGCTCTACGCACGTGACGACGACGAAGTGGCCGAATGGAACGACACCGGCCTCGCCGAGGTGGTGCGCCGCACCGCGCCGACCGCGCTCATCGGGCTGTCGACGGCGCGGGGCGCGTTCACCGAGGCGATCGTGCGGCAGATGGCATCCACCTGCGAACGGCCCGTCATCTTCCCGCTCTCCAACCCCACCTCGAACGCCGAGGCCGACCCCGCGGACCTGCACCGCTGGACGAACGGCACGGCGCTGATCGCCACCGGCTCGCCGTTCGCACCGCTGAAGGTCGACGGGCACGAGGTGACAGTGGCCCAGGCCAACAACGTGTACGTCTTCCCCGCCATCGGGCTCGCGGTGACCGCGAGCCGGGCCGCCCGCGTCACCGACCACATGCTGGTCGCCGCCGCCCGCGCCATCGCACGCTGCGCAGCGGAGGTTCAGGACGGCGACGGACCGGCCCGGCTTCTCCCGCCCCTGAGTGGGATGCGAGCGGCCGCCCGGGACATCGCGCTGGCCGCCGCGCTGGCAGCGGTCGAGGACGGCGTGGCACCCGAGGCGACCGAGAAGCAGCTGCGCGAGGCGATCGCCTCGGCGCAATGGAAACCGGACTACGGCGACACAGCCGCCTCGGAGTGACCGAGCGGTCCTGCCCGGCCCACTGACACACAGGAGACTCCCATGCCCGCCATATCCGTTCCGGACCTGCTGGTCCTGCCCCGCGTTCCCGACCTGTCCGAGATCACCGTCGACCGACCGGTCGCCCATCTCAAGACCGGTGTGGACGAGGAACCCACGGAGGGTTTCGGTGTACGCCGGGTATTCCCTACCCCCGGTGCCGGGATGCGGATGTCCGACCCGTTCCTCCTGCTCGACCACCGCGCCGACACCGTCCTCGAGCCGCGGACGGCGAAAGGACGGCCCTGGCATCCGCACCGGGGCTTCGAGACCGTCACCTACCTGATCGACGGCGAGATCGAACACGAGGACACCCACGGCGGTGGTGGGATCATCCGAGGCGGCGACACCCAGTGGATGACGGCGGGCTCAGGCGTCCAGCACCACGAAAGCCCGTCGGAACGTCTGGTCATGGAAGGCGGCGTCGTCCAGGGCGTTCAACTGTGGGTGAACCTCCCGAGCGAACTGAAGATGGCCCCACCGCGCTACCAGGACATCGCCGGCTCCCGGCTGGCGTTGCTGGCCTCGCAGGACGGCGGAGCGCTGCTGCGTGTCATCGCCGGGGAGATCGCCGGACATCGCGGTCCCGGAGCGACGCACACACCGATCACCCTCGTGCACGCCTCGATCGCGCCGGGCGCCCGACTCCGACTGCCCTGGCGGCCCGACTTCTCCGCCATGGCGTACGTGCTGTCCGGTCAGGGCTCCGTCGGCGCCGAGCGGCGCCCGGTGGCCGAAGGCCGGATCGCCTACTTCGGCGCGGGCGGTGCGCTCACCGTGACGGCGGACGGCCACCAGACGAATCGCACCGGCGAGATGGAAGTCCTGCTGCTGGGCGGGCTCCCCATCGGCGAACCGCTCGCGGCCTACGGCCCGTTCGTGATGAACACTCACGACGAGATCGTCCAGGCCATCGAGGACTACCGCAGCGGCCGGATGGGCGTGCTCCCCGCGACAGCCAACTGACGCTGTCGAACGGCACGAACACGCGGCAGAACGTAGATCAACCTATCCACTTGAACCCAAGTGGTTCAACAAGTGGATGATGAAGCGGATACGCCGCAAAGGCGGTGCCAAGCTGAGGGGCCTGAATGCCCTCGTCCTCACGACCATCGGTCGCAAGAGTGGGCAGCCTCGTTCGACGCCCGTGGGCTGGTTTCCCGGCAGAGACGGCGGCCGGCTGATCGTGGCCTCGGCTGCCGGAGCGACGAAGAACCCGGCCTGGTGTCACAACCTCGCCGCCCACCTCGGCAACGTACGGGTGGAGGTCGGAGCCGCGAGGCGGAGGTCGCCGCCGAGCAACTCCACGGCGCGCCCCGAGGGACCGGCCTGCGCGGTGAGGCAGGGGCCATTGCCCCTATCCCCATCAGCGCGGACATGCATCATTCCGTATGAATTTCCGGAAACCTGCTTGCGGGTCGTGCGACGGCGGCGTGCGCATCGATCAGACCTCTTCACGAACGCGGCGGCCTGCCCGAGCAGACATGTGGCGGTGTGGTGGCGCAGGAGTCGGCGCATGGCGCGCAGGCGTCGCGTGACATGGGCGGAGTGCAGCAGGGGGCAGGTGTCGAGGAACACTTGCCAGTGGGGCAATGCTGCTTCGAGGTGGCCATGGGTGAGGAGAGCCTCGGCCAACATCGCCTAGCAGTGGACCCACCTCACCGAAGCACCGGCTTGACCACTGCGTGCCCGCGCCTTCGGTCAAAGCGATCTCGCCTGCGCGCCGCTCAAGAGGGACGCTGGGGTCCTCGCGCACTGTCCATGTACACGCGAAGATCCACGACCTCATCTCCCTGCCAACGGAAAACGCTCACCACGGGAACGGCCGGAGTCACCTCGGTCTCGTACTGGTACATCACGGTCGCCTCAGCGACCACCACACCGGGCTCGGGCTCCCACAGGCCGCTGATGTCATGCCGGACGGCGAGAAGGCCGGCGGCTCGCATCTTCTCGACGGCCTCCCGAATCGCGTGCCGCCCCACAATGACCGCCGCCCCGCGGCTCATCCGGACATCCTTGCCCAGACCCTCGACGAAGGCATCGGGGTCCAGCGCAAGAGCCGACTCGGCGTAGTGCCTGCGAACCCATTCCAGACGGTCCATTGCCCCTCCACTTCAGAAAGCGAACAGCCGCCAGTCCGTGTGCCCTTGGGGCCCGCCGGCTGTCGGCCGTTCAACTGCTTGGTGCTCCCCGGCACATCGACTCCGTCAGGCGCTCGCTGCCCGGAAGACGACGTACACGACGGCGAGCAGCCCGAACACCGCGGCGGGGATGATCGCCTTGCCCGAATCCTTGGCCCGGACGTGCGCGCCCACGGCACCGACCATCAGCACAGCGAGACCGGCGCCGGCCGCGACGCCCAGCCAGGCGAGCCACAGCCCGACCACGGCACCCGCGGCGCCGAGGACTTCGAGGGTGCCGATGACCCGGTTGACACCGTGGGGCACACCCAGATGGTCGGCCTGCGCCAGGGCTTTGGCCTGACCTGCGACCTTGGGTACGCCTGCGGCCAGAAAGGCGAGGGCCAGCAGGACGGCGATTATGGCGGCGGTGATGAACATGGCTGAACTCCGGGGGGGCTGGGGAGAAGGGCAGGCGCACGAATGCGTCAGAAGCCGATGGCTTCGCGCACCAGGACGACGGTGGCGCGGCCGGGTACGACTTCCCGGCTGCTGATGAGGATCTTGGCGACGACGCTCCGCTGGCCGTAGGCCTGCTGGGCGCGCGCGTCCTCCTTGGGATACGAGTAGCTGTCGATCCGGCGCAGAGCGGTCTCCAGGTCGGGGACGATCTTCTGGGCCCCCACGACCCACACGGCGCGCGCGGCACCGGAGGCGTAGGGTGCGAGCTGGCTGCCGCTGGCGGACGCGGTGACCAGGCGCCCGTCCTCAGTGACGGCGTGGACGCTGCCGACCACGATGTCGGGGGCGGATCGCGTCCGGCGAACCTCGTCGTACCGTGCACGAAGGTCCCAGTCGGCCTGGCTCGCCCGGACACTCATGAACCGTCCGGAACCGTCGACGTCCTCGGTGATGCCGGTGAGCCGCAGCGTCTCGCTGGTGGAGGTGAAGACGGTCTTGTCCGTCGGCAGGATCTCGTTCACGAGTCGGCGCGCGTCCGCGGCCGTGTCCGCGATCCGCACAGTGAAGCCGTTCGCGCTCAACGCGTCCGCCGCCCGGTCGATGCTCGCCGCCGACACCGGGATGCCGAAGGAGTCGTCCACGGGCAGCAGTTCGCTGGTGGTGCTCTCAGTCATGGGGGGATTCCTTGTCTTGCGGCTCAGGCAGCCAGGTTCTGCTCGTACACGGTCGCGCCCTCGGTGAGGCTCACCAGGAAGCGCCGGGCCTCGATGGTCTCGTTCAGCGCCTGCTGCCAGGCCTCGGGAGACGAGCGCTGCCAGCGCCGGGTCTGCTGATTGTTGCGAGCGAACAGGTCGACCAGGGGGCCGAGTTCGGAGTGGCCCACGCCGAGCCGGTCGCAGAGCTCGTCGCCCAGAATGCGGCGGGCGAACGCCGCGACGAGTTGCTCGGTCAGGGGCACAGGGGTCTTGAGTGTCATCTGCGACAGCATCGCGATCAGCACCTCCAGCGTGGCCGAGGTGAGAGCGATGGAGTTCTCGTCCGGCTCGCCGTTGACCGCCTCGATCGCGGCGTACCACTCGCCCGCCTGCTCGTGGTCGTTGATGCTCCGGTACAGAGCGGGGTCCACGCCCAGGAGGTAGGCGACGTAGTGCCAGTACTGGTAGATGCTCGCCAGTTCCTCGTCGGTGAAAGTGATCCCCAGCGTCTTCAGGGCGTTCAGCGGGCTGTACGTGAAGTCCAGCCAGGTGCGCACCAGGTCGACCTGGTTGATCGGCGTACCGAGGGTCTCCACGTCCCAGCCGTGCTTCTGCTGGGTCGCGCGCACTCGCGCGTGCATCAGCCGTACTTGAACCGTGTCGAGGTATCCGGGCCCGCCCAGGAGCATTCCCCCGGGCAGCGCAACGCTGTTGAGCCACTTGCCCGTCTCCTGCAGTCGGCGCTGGGTGATGGTCACCAACCGCCCCGTACCGGCGAGAACACCCGCGATACGGGGCGCGCTGTACTCGGGCAGAAGCGAGCCGAGCGCCAGCGCGATCTGGGTCCACTGCACGTCGACGGACAGGTACGCGGTCTCGCCCGCGGCCAGTTTCTCGGCGTCCACCCAGTCGGGGACGGCCTGGACCTCGCGCAGCAGGGCGGCGATCGCCGGGGGCGCGTCATCGAGCGAGGAGAGCCCGTTCTTCAGTCCTTCGTTGAAAAGACGTCGGGCGGACGCCCCCAGCTCGTCCATCTCTGCGATCACAGCGTCGGCCAGCGGGTCTCCGGCCTTCAGCGACCGTTCGATGAGAGCCATTCGCTCGTCTGCGGCGGCTTGCGTTGTCATGCCTGACCTCCAAGGAGGCTTGGAATCCTTGACCGGTCGTGCACTGCGCGGGTGTGGCCACCGAGCACCGCCGATCACTTAATCACCTAAGTTACTGTGATTTAGCGAAAGGTCAAGTCGCCGCACCGCCCGAGTGCGCTCACGGAGGCCTCCCGCCACCGTCCCTAACAGCTCAAAGCTAACGTTCGCTAGAATCGCGTGTACCGGCCTGTCGGCCACAACACGAGGAGTAGTGGATGTCGGCCACGAAGCCCGGCGTGAGTGCCCCCTCGGACAGGGACGTGCGCATCGACGATTGGCGAACGTTCGCACCGCTCGAACTGCACCCGATCCTGGCGGCAGCGCTGGAGGAGTTCCGCGAACACGGCTACCACGGCACATCGGTGAGGGACGTCGCCCGCCGAGCCGGAGTCAGCCTGCCGATGATCTATTACCGCTTCGAGAACAAGCAAGGGCTGCTCGTCGCGCTCCTGGAGGACGCGATAAGCGAAGTGCTCCACCGGGCCCACCTCGCCGACTCAGCGGCCCAAGGCCGGGTACTGGAGCGGTTCGCCAACGTCATCGAGTGCATCGTGCTGCACATGACCCACCGGGCAGCGACAGCTGGCCTGGACTCGGAATTGCGCTACCTGGAACCCGCGAACCGCAAGAAGTACGCGGCTTTGCGCAAGGAACTGGAGGAGCTGCTCCTCGGGATCATCGAGGAGGGCGTGACACAGGGCCTGTTCGAGGTGGACCGCGCCCCGGACACCGGTCGCGCACTCCTCGGCATGTGCCAGGCAGTGGCCGCCTGGTTCCACCCCGAAGGCCCCCTCACGCCGGAGGAGATCGCCGATCGCTATGTCGCGATCTCACTGCGCACGGTGGGAGCACGAGTCCGACCGGTACCTCGCAGCCAGGAGTGACGACCTCACGCGTCGGGCGCCCACACCCGGTCCACGACGAGCGGATCCATCAGCGCCTTGACCAGCGGCCGGCGTCCCTCGAGCCGGACAGCACACTGCTCGACCAACCGGGGCGGTTGTCGGCGAGGCGCTGAGCGACGTAGCCATAGACAGGAACTTGCGCACACTCCTCGCCGAAACACGGCGACGGGGCACAGGCGAGTACGCCACCCAGGCCGCCGCCATTCGAAGTCGCACCCTGGACGCCACCGCCGACCTCATCCGGGCGGCACAGCAGCATGGCGAAACCGGCCGAACCACCGAGCCCACGCAAGCAGCATGGAACTTCTACGCCCTACGGCAGGGCCGCCTTGGAAAGCTTGCGCCTGGACAACGACCGGCTCTCGAGTCCGGCGGAATGCATGGCAGAGACGCTGCAGCAGTGCGCCAGCGCCCGAGCTGTCGTCGTCACCGGTGCTTCCGAGGGCTTCGGCAGGGCCACTGCGAGCCTGCTGGCCGAAGAGGGCTATCGCATCTTCGGCACCACCCTCAGCGAGGCCGAGTCCGACGACCTCTCCTCGCCACCGAAGGCGGGGTCACTCCCATCGTCATGGACATCACCGATGACGCCCAGGTCGAGGAGATGGCGCGCATTGTCGATGAACAGGTCGGCGATCAGGGGCTGTTCGCCCTGATCAGCAACGCCGGCATCCTCGTTCCCGGGCCGATGGAGATCGTCTCCATGGAGGGGATCCGCCGCCAGTTCGACGTGAATGTCTTCGGGCATGTAGCCACCATCAAAGCGTTGCTTCCTGCCCTCCGGCGCGGCCGCGGTCGCATCGTGGAGATCGGCTCGCTCACCGGACACGTCGCCCTGCCGTACAAGGGCATCCTGGCCGGTTCCAAGTTCGCCATGGAGGGCCTGATGGACCTGCTGCGCCGCGAACTACTGCCCTGGTCCATCCCGGTCACCATCGTCCGCGCCGGAAAGATGCGCACCAACGCGCTCCCCAAGGCGGCACGCAATCAACAGGCTCTCATCGACGGCCTCACACCCGAGCAGGAGGCTCTCTACGGTGAGTCGTTGCGACGGTTCGCCAAGGCGGATCTCGATGACCCGAACCCGCCCACACGGGTGCTCACCGACCCCGAGGACCAGAAGATCCTCGACCTCGTCGATTCCCTGTCCGACCAGGAAGCCGACCAGAAGATCGCCCACATGATGGGCGTGATCTGACCGGCCACACAAAAAAGGGGGGCACCAACAACCTGACTCAGCACGAAAGGCACCACCATGAGTCTGATCCCCGCCACCAGCCTCGACGGCTTCCACCTCACGTGGGAGAACCAACAGGCCGACGTCCTCGTACGGGAGTACTTCCAGGCCCTCAACGAAGGCACCGACGACGATGTGGACCGCCTGCTGGCCCCGACCTTCGAGAGCCACCGGCGCACCGGAACCACCGGCCGCAACGGCGAGAAGAACCGTTTGCTCACCCTGCGCGCTGCTTTCCCCGATCTGTCCTACGAGGTACACGAGAACGTGGGTGTCGTCGTGGAGGGCGACATGGTCGCCCTGCGCACCTACGTCTCCGGTACACACGAGGGACCGTACGCCGGTCATGACCCTACGGGGAGAAGCTTCCGCATCGGCAACCACCACTTCTTCCGGCACCGTAACGGCCGCCTGGTCGAGCACTGGGAGGTGGAGGACAGCTACCGGATCCTCGCCGAGTGTGGCCTGATTCCCACGAGCATCCCGCTGTTCGACGAGATGCCCGGCTCCCCCTTCGGCGTCGGCGTCAACCGGCAGACCACCAGGCCGGACTGGCACAAGTCCCAGGTACGCGCCATGTACGAAGGTGTAGTGGCCACTGGCAACGCCGACGACGCCTACGGGATGGCCGACGCCTACATCCAGAACACCGGCCGCGCCCCCGACGGTGCCTCCCACTTCAACGAGGAGTTCGTCGGGTTTCGCAAGGTCTTCCAGAAGGGCCGCGCATACCAGGTGCAGATAGTGGCCGAGCGGGACCGGGTGATCACCCGCAGCCGCTGGGACGGCTGCCACCTCGGAGAGCTGGGCCCTCTCCCCGCCACTGGTCGGGCCGTCGACTTCACCACCGCCGACACCTTCCGTTTCGAGGACGGGGTGATCGTCGAGCACTGGGACACCACGGACTTCCTCGCGATGCTCGGCTCCCTGGGCGTCATCAACAACCACTGATCAATCTGCGGGCCGGGGTGCCGTGCGGTTCGCCGCCGCCGCGCCCCGCTCCGCGATCCCGCGACCCTGAGAGCACCCATGACGACCACCGATCAACCGCAGCCCTCAGAGGCCTCCCAGTCCGCCTCCGTCGCACCGGTCATGACCCAACGCCAGGTGATGCAGGCCCTGTCGGGGCTCTTGCTTGGCATGTTCGTGGCGATCCTGTCCTCCACGATCGTCTCCAACGCGCTTCCCCACATCGTCGCGGACCTGGGAGGAAGCCAGTCCTCCTACACCTGGGTCGTCACCTCGACGCTGCTCGCGATGACAGCGTCCACCCCGCTGTGGGGCAAACTCTCGGACCTCTACGACAAGAAACGGCTGGTGCAGGCCGCTCTCGTGATCTTCGTGAAGGGGTCCGTCCTCGCCGGGCTCGCCCACGGCACCGGACTTCTCATCGCGATGCGCGCCGTTCAGGGCGTGGGCACGGGTGGCATGGTCGCACTGTCCCAGATCGTCCTCGCCTCGATGATCCCGCCGCGTGAGAGGGGACGCTACAACGGCTACCTGGGTGCGGTGTTCGCCGTGGCCACGGTCGCCGGACCGCTGATCGGAGGTGTCATCACCGACACGTCCTGGCTCGGCTGGCGCTGGTGTTTCTACGTGGGTGTGCCGATCGCCGTCGCCGCGCTGGGCGTTCTGCAACGGACCCTTCATCTGCCGGTCGGCGACGGGGGCAAGAAGGTGGACTGGATGGGTGGCGCGCTGATCACCTCCACTGTCAGCCTGCTGCTGGTGTGGGTGACCCTGGCCGGGGACTCGTTCGCCTGGAACTCCTGGCAGACCTACGCCATGATCGGCGGGTCCGTGACCCTGGCGGTCCTGTTCGCCGTCACCGAGACCAAGGCGGCCGATCCGGTGATTCCGCTGCGTCTCTTCCGCGACCGCACCATCGCTCTCGCCAGCTCCGTTTCCTTCTTCGTCGGCGCCGCCATGTTCGCCGCCACGGTCTACCTCAGCCAGTACTTCCAACTCGCCCGAGGCGAATCCGCGACCATGGCCGGGCTCATGACCGTCCCGATGATCGCCGGCCTGTTCCTGGCCTCCACCGTCTCCGGTCGGTTCATCACCGCAACCGGGCTCTGGAAGGCATGGCTGGTGACGGGCGGAATCCTGTTGACCGCCGGCCTGGCCCTGTTGGCCCGCCTCCACCACGACACTCCGTACTGGCAGGTCGCGTGCGCGATGGCGTTCACCGGCCTCGGCCTCGGCCTCGGAATGAGCATGCAGAACCTCGTGCTCGCGGCACAGAACCAGACGGACGGTACCGACCTGGGTGCCACGAGTTCCCTGGTGGCCTTCACCCGCTCACTCGGCGGCACCATCGGCGTCTCCGCACTCGGCGCCCTGCTCTCCAGCCGCGTGACCCACTATCTCGCCGACGGGCTCACCAGGATCGGCGCACCGGCCGGAGGATCGGACACCCAAGGTGCCGTCCCGGACGTGTCCAAGCTCCGCGAGCCGTTGCGCACCGTCGTCACGAGCGCCTACGGGGACGGCATCGCCGACCTGTTCCTGTTCGCAGCTCCCGCCGCTCTGCTCGGCCTCGCACTGACTCTGTTCATCCGCGAGACAGCACTGAAGGACCGCACTCCCGAGCCTGGACATCCCACCACCGCACCGGCCGAGAGCCAGGCCTGAAAGGTCACCTTCGTACGCCGTCGGTGGCTTGGCGGCGGCCGACATAGACGCCAGCGAAGGTTCCGGCGACGGCGAAGATGCCTGCGGCCAGTGCTGCCATGACGGCTGCACTGGTGAAACGTCGGTATCCGGAAGTTGCCGTATTCCTCCAGCATCTTGTGGTGCTGGAGGACCGACGATGCTGATCACGGCAAGTCCTTCCTCACCATCCCCACGCGATGGCGGCAGAACGACGCGGAGCTTCGCTCAGCGCCAGGCACTCACCTCTGCGGTCGTCCTCCCGGTGAGCATTTGCGGCCACGCCCAGAGAGATCCGCGCAGTGACTTTAGGAACTCGTCCACGACGACGACGTGGACGACGACCTGCGCGCCGGGATCGAGAAAGTCACTGAAAACGACCTTCTCGACGAGAACTACGACGGCGTCCCCAACGCGGTGGTGCTGTTGTTCCGCGAAGAGGACGGCGACCTCGCCGACGCCCTGCTCGATGCCGCGAAGTCTCTGGACGAATACGGAACGATCTGGCTGATGGTCCCGAAGGCCGGGAAGAACGGCCACGTCAAGCCCTGGACTAGCGGTGACGCCGCGACGAGCGCCGGGGGTCCCAGACGAGTCTCGTCAACGCCGCCGCGAACTTCGGGATGGCCTCCACGACGGCGTACGAGGTCGGCCGCTTGTAGCCGCTGAGGCTGCGCGCGGCGTGTGCTTCCAACGCCGCCGGATCGACCGGCAGACCCGGCCGTGGCTGCACATAGGCGACGACGACTTCTCCCCATTTCTCGTCGGGGACGCCGATCACAGCGGTCTCGAGGACCGACGGGTCACCGGCCGGCACGTCCTCGATCTCCTTGGGGTAGGAAGCCGCTCCGTATCAGCTGTTGTGGAGCTGCGCCGTTGTCGGCGCTGAGCCCGATCGTCTTTCCGGCAAATCGGGGTGTGCCCGTCGCGTCATCGCCTTTCTGGTCCGGCGATCAGAACAGGCCGTTGTCGTGCGGCAGGGTGTCCGGGATGGGGACGACGATGTCCCAGTGCTCGACGATCTTGCCATCGGCGACACGGAACAGGTCCCAGTACGCGACCGGAACATCGAACACGCCCTCGGAGACCACCAGCACGAAGTTGCCCTCGGCGATCACGCGGTGAGTCGTCCCGTAGGCGATGTTCTTGCCCTGCTCGGCCCACGCCGCAAAGGCGGCGCCGAGCCCGTCAAGCCCGTCAGCGATCTCCGGGTGGTGCTGGTCGTACTGCTCGGTGGAGATGAAGTCGGTCAGCACGGAGAAGTCACCACCCTTGAGGACCTTCTCGACGAACTCGAGGACCAGGGCACGGTTGGCCTCAGTCTTGTCGAGGTCGCTGACCTCTGCCGGGCCGTCGACCTGCGAGCGGCCCGAGACGGTCTTGGTGATCTGGGGGGTGAGCGCGTCCCAGTGCTCGGCGAGCTTGCCGTCGGCGACGCGGAACAGGTCGAGGGCGACCAGCGGGTCGGGACCGAAGCCGTGGTAGACGCCGTGGACCGCGACCAGGTCGCCCTCGGCGATGACCCGGGCGACCTCGTGACGGACGTCGTCGGTGAGTGACCCGATCAGCCCACGCAGGCCTTCGGGTCCGTCGGGCGCGGCCGAGCTGTGCTGGCGGTAGTCGGCGGCCACCCACCGGTCGACGGCGGTGACGTCCCTGTCACCGAAGATCTCCTTGACTGCGGTGAGGACGGTGGTCTTGTTGTCGCTCATGTTCGTCATTCCCTCGTGCGTGTGGCCTGGTGGGCGGCTTGTGGTTTCTGACATCAACAGTGGTCCCGCATTCGGTCGGTGCTGCGGTAGGTTCTGGTCTCGTGATGGTGAATATCGGACAGCGCACCCGCGATGCCATCCCGAGGGTGGACTTCCACGCGCGCGTCGGCACTCCGGCCGGCGTCGAGGTGATGTCACTGGCCGAGTTCCGGCGGCGTGGGGGCGGCAGGTTCACGACGCCGCAGCGCCCCGATTTCCACCACCTCATCGCCACGGTCAGCGGGACACTGAAGCAGGAGGTCGACTTCACCACGTACGACGCGACCCCCGGGAGCTGGTTGTGGGTCCGTCCGGGGCAGGTCCACAGGTGGGGAGACCTGAGCGAGGTCGAGGGGCATCTCGTGCTCTTCGAGAGCGACTTCCTCGATCCGACCACGGTGGTCGCGGCTCGCTTGGAGACGCTGGGTGGCCCGGTGCAGTACGACGCCGTCGACGACCATGCCGTCGATCTGGCGATCGAGCACCTCTGTCACGAGTTCGGTGCCGTCGGCGCGAGTCCGCTCGACGTGCACATCGCCATCCTGCGGCACCTGCTGTCCGTGCTGGTGCTCCGGCTGGCCGACCGCCCGGGCGGGCTTCCCAGCACTACGGAAGACAGCGAGACCTTCCGCCGATTCCGCGAGGCAGTCGAGCGTGACTTCACCAAGACCCACCAGGTCGCTGACTACGCGAGAGCCCTGGGCTACTCCCCGCGCACGCTGAGGAGGGCAACCGCATCCGCGGTCGGTACCAACGCCAAGGAGTTCATCGACGAACGAGTCACGCTGGAAGCCAAGCGCCGCCTGGCCCACAGCGACGAGACCGCCGTCCGCATCGCCGCACACCTCGGCTTCAGCAGTGCCACCAACTTCAGCAAGTACTTCCAGTCCCGAACCGGACAGAGCCCGATCCAGTTCAGGAACGCGGCCCGACAGGTTCTACATCCGCGGGCCGGGGCCTGACGCTGCGCTGGGACGGCACTCGACGACGCGACCTCGGCACGGCCACGACCACGACCACGACCACCGGACCTCACGTTCGAGTGATGCTGCGCCATCCTTGGCGGCGTCGATGCGAAATCTGGAACGCAGGTCCACGCGGTGTCATTCTCGATTGACGTCGCAGGCGCAAGGATCGTGATGGAAGTCTTCGAGATCGCAGGGGCGGCACATGATGCACGGCCGGGCCGCTTCATTCTCCTCAACGAGCAAGGCATCGCGGTCGTGCACCAGGGCGAGCGCGAGGTGATGCTCAACGAAGGTCAGCTGACGGTGATCCAGTCAGCGGTGCCGTACGAGATCAGCTTCTTCAGCCACAACCACATGGTTGTGACCCACGTGCCTGACCAGATTCGCAGCGTGGACTGAGGATTGGCGACCGGCGTGGCCCGCGACGAGCAACAGGACGCCTTGATTCGGGCCTTGATTCGTCAGCGGGCTCGCGCGAGCGAGACAGCATGTGCGGATCCTGGCGTGTACGCGCGATTGGTCCACGACTCACTCACGGCGTGCTGGGGTGAGGCGAAGTCGACCGCATCAGTGGCTCCCACGCCAGGTGGCGCGATGACACGCACCTGACGGATCGCGACTTGAGCGCATGCACCGCGGGTGACGCCCCGCGAGCGAGCACCCCACACATCCAGATGGTGGTTGCGTCCGCTCTCGCAAGTGATCACTTCCAAGGTCTGCCGCACGGTGCACCATCGGTGATCGAGTGCAGCCAGAGCGGGGCGGCAAGAAGACACCTCGTACATGTACTTCCGAGTGCATCAGCCTCCGAGATGTCTCCTCCAGAACGACACTGGAGCACATTTGACACCCGAAATGCCCGGATATGCCGCGCGGGTAGGGGACAGAAACGACGATACCTACAGCTCAGATTCGCCCCGGATTCGACCCGAGGATTTGATCAGCGAGTAAACATGGCCTCTGACCTGCGGAAATAAAGAGCAGCAGTGGCGAGCGCGGGTGACGGCGACGTAGGCGAGGCGTGCGTCAGTCTCGCTTACGGGTTCCGGGATCGGACGGCCGTTGTCGTCCTCCTGGTCGCTGTCGGGTGGCGGGGGAAATTCGTCGGCGATTCCGACTTCGGGCCACTCCCGGCCTTTTGCCTTATGGGCTGTGGAGACCGTGACGTCCGCCTTGCTTTCCTCCGTCAGCGCGTTGACGGCGGCGATGACGGCTTCGGGTCCATAGTTATCGACGGGCGTTGTCACGTTGTTGGCTGTGACTGCCTGACGGCGCGTCGGGGCAGGGTGGGCTTGGGGGCCGGGCCTGTGCTCAGGCCGCGGCGGCAAGGCCGGCGACGCCGGTGATCTGCTCCCGGATGGCGAAGCGGACGGTCATCTCGGCTCGGTAGTCGTGGGCGGGCATCAGCTGGCGGCGGGGCCGGAAGTGGGGCGAATACTCTGAACGCGGACAGGAACCGCTGGGCCCCGCCCACGGAGCGGAAGCCCTTCATCGCCCGTTCACGCCGCCGGGTCGGCTGGTGGCCGTTCTCGGCCCGGTTGTTCAGGTACTTCGACTGGCGGTGCTCGACGCAGGGCATGACCTCGCGGTGGGCAGCGCCGTAGGAGCGGAGCTTGTCGGTGACGACCACCCGCGGCACCGCACCCGTCCTCTTCATCAGCCTGCGGAAGAAACGCCTGGCCGCGGCCTTGCCCCGCCAGTTCTGCACCAGGATGTCCTGGATATTGCCGTTTTGGTCGACGGCCCGCCACAGGTACTGCAACCGCCCGTTGATCTTGATGAAGACCTCGTCCAGGTGCCACTTGTCACCGGGCGGGGGCTGCCGGCGGCGCAGCGCGTTGGCGTAGGCCTGCCCGAACTTGGCGCACCAGCGGCGGATCGTCTCGAGATGACCTCGACCGGGTACCGGTGCCCCTTGTACGACAGCGACGCGCTCCCCACGGACGACCCTTCCCAAGCTGATCAACCAGAAGATCATCCCACCGGTCAGCCAACGTGCCAGTGCCATCCGAAGAGCTCAGTAACCTGCTTGCATCGTTCCCGCATGTCACATACCGGAGCGAAGCCTACGCAGCCCCGTACTCCCGCAGTACCTTCGTGACCACCGTCAGGCCCTGGCGTAGTTCGTCGGCGGTGATGTTCAGGGCAGGGGAGAAGCGCAGCACCTGGATGCCGACGCGGGACAGCAGGACGCCTCGTTCTCGCAGGCGGTCCAGGACTCTGGCCGGGGCGATGTGGTCCGCCAGGACGAGGCCTTGGAGCAGACCCCTGCCCCGGACCTCAGTGACAGGGGTCGCCGGGTCGTCGACGAGGGCCGCGAGGCCGGCGGCGAGGGCCGCGCCCCGCGTTGCGGCGTTCTCGACCAGTGACTCGTCGTCCAAGATGTCGAGGACGGCCAGCGCCGCCGCGCATACGACGGGGTTGCCGCCGAAGGTGCTCGCGTGGCTGCCCGGGGGCAGCGCCTGGGCGAGTGACTCCCGGGCAGCGACCGCGCCCATCGGGAGCCCGGCGGCAATGCCCTTGGCGAGGGAGCAGGCGTCGGGGACGACCCCGCTCCACTCCCAGGAAAGGAACCTCCCCGTTCGTCCATAACCCGTCTGGACCTCGTCGAAGAGCAGCAACGCGCCGTGGTCGTCACACAGTTCGCGCAGGCCACGCAGGTAGTCGTCGTTGCCGACGACGATGCCCGCCTCGGCCTGGACGGTCTCGACGATCACGGCCGCGGTCCCCGGTCCGATGGCCTTCTCGACCGCGCCGAGGTCGTTGTACGCCACGTGGTCCACGCCGCCGAGCAGGGGGCCCATCCCCACCTTGTAGACGTCCCGACCGGTGAGAGTGAGCGCGCCCATCGTGCGGCCGTGGAATCCCCCGGTGGTTGCGATGATGCCGACCCGCCCGGTGTCGCCGAGGCGATAGTGGTGCCGACGGGCGAGCTTAATGAGGGTCTCGTTCGCCTCGGCCCCGCTGTTGCACAGGAAGACCCTGTCGAACGGAGTGCGCCGGATCAGTTCCTGCGCAAGGCGCACCGACGGTTCGTTGTGGAAGAGGTTCGACGTGTGCAGTACGGCGGCGGCCTGGCGTGCGACGGCCTCGGTAACGCGGGGGTGGGCGTGCCCGACCGCGGTAACAGCGTTGCCCGCCGTCAGGTCGAGGTAGTCGCGTCCTTCTGTGTCCCGCAGGTGACGGCCGTGTCCGGACGCGACGACAAGGGGCGCCGGCCGGTAGTTGCCGAGTCCGACCTCTTGGGCCGTCGTGATGAGTTCGTGGGAGAGCGACATGGTCTTTCCTCGGTCGGCTGTGCGGGGTGGTTGCGGTCGTGCCGGGGCGGCGGGTTCAGCGCCCCGGGCCAGCCATCACCTGGAAGCGGCGCAGCGTGGCCGCAGCGTTGGCGCGGGCCTCGTCCGGCGAGTCGCCGCCCACTACGGTGAAGCCGAGCCCCTGCCCGCCGGCCTCCGTCGGGGCGGCGATCCACGTCCCGGTCCTCTTCCAGACCTGGGCCTCCAGGACGTCGGGCAGGGCGAGCAACTCCTTTTCGCCGGTGATGTCCTCAACGACACCCGTGGCGTCCGTCCATAGCAGGTCCCCTGCCGCGTCACGCCGGCGGTCGGGGGCAGGAGCGTACCCGGGGTCGAGTTCCGCGCGAACCCACATGTACGGCAGGCTCAGTCCGAAGGCCTGGCGGTACAGCGGGAAGATGTAGCCGCCGCCCATCCGCGCTCCGCTCTCGCCGAAGACCAACTCGCCCTGGGGGGTGACGAAGAACTCGGTGTGCGCGATGCCGGTACGCAGTCCGAGTCCTGTGATCAGCTTGCGTGTTGCCGCCAGCAGGCGCTGTTCGAGCGGGCTGTCCTGCGCCGCCGACACGACGCTGCCGATGGACCGGTGCCGGTAGTGGTCCAGCAGCGTTACTTCGTACGCCGCCACTGCCTCGAAGACGGTCCGGCCGTCCCGGACGATGGTGTCGATGTGGAACTGGCGCCCCTCCACGTACTGTTCGGCCCGCATGTCGTGGCGGTCCGGTTGGACGAGCGGCCAGAGCTCCGCCAGCTCCTCGGGGGAGGACAATTTGGCGGTGCGGCCGCAGGAGATGCCGTCGTACGGCTTGACCACGACCGGGTAGCCGACGCCGCTCGCAAACGCCTCCAGGGTGGCGCGCGTGTGGGGTATGCACGACCGGGGGGTGCGGAAGCCCAGTTCGGCCGCACGGGCGACCATGGCGTTCTTATCCCGAAAGTGGATGGCTGTCTCGGTATCGGTGCCGGGGATCGCGTGGCGCTCCCGCATCCGTGCGGCGTCGATAACGTCGTCCTCGGTGGTCGAGATGAGCCGGACGACCTCGAAGCGTTCTACGGCGCGTACGACCGCGTCGGCCATCGCCTCGCGCCGCCCGGTCCCGGTCGCGTACGGCTCGAAGTGGTCGATCCGCTCGCCGTCAAGGGGGGTGCCCTCGGGAGCCACGCAGACCGACAGATGACCGGAGTCGGCGATCGCCCGGACGAAGTCGCGGAAGATCTCGCGGTGCAGCGGCTTGCTCTCGCGGTAGAGGAAGACGACCGCCGGGGCGCTGATCACTGGAACTCCTTGGTGGCGTGCGGGGCGGGGGCGAGCTGTTCCAGGTGTGCGCCGACCACCCGCGCGATGAGGCGGTTGCCCTCGTCGCTCGCGTGCGGTCCGAGCCGCCCGTGGACGTACAGGAGCGACGGGGCGGGATGGGCGCGGAAATCGGCGGTGAGGTCGACGACGGGAAGTGTCCCGGCAAGGGAGGCGAAGAAGCGGTCGCGTGCGCGTGAACTGCGCGTGGCGGGGAGGTCTGTGGGTTGCGGGAGCACCACGAGAACCGGCCGCTTGCCCGTGTCGCGACAGACGTGGGCGAAGCGTTCCACCAGGACCCGCAGCAGCCGGGTGGCCTCCTCTTCGCGGTAAAGAGCGTTGCCGACACGCGAGTTGGCGTGCAGGACCACCTGGAAGGCCCGGCGAAACGCGGCCTCGGGACGGCCCAGCAGCCGGTGGACGCTCAGATACCACAGGATCGGCAGATGCCGACGGGTGCGGCGCACCAAGCGGGGCATGTAGGGGAGGCGTAGCAGGTCTTGGCGGAACTTGCGCCGGTAGAAGGGATCGAGGCGCTGGATCCGGTCGAGGTGCATCCGATAGTGCGCGTAGTCCTCGGGGCGTGTGACGGCAGGCGGGTGGTGGACCAGGGCGCCGTCGGCGGCGAGGGTGAACCGGGGTTTGAAGGCAAGGGTGTTGCCATACTCGAAGTAGTGCTTCCAGGCTGAGTGCACACGGGCGATGGTCTCCGGGACGACGCCCATGAGGACCGTGTCGGCCTCCAGCGCGGGCAGTTCGCGCTCCAAGCGCAATAGGGCCTGGTCGAGGCCGTAGTTTCCAACGCCGTAGTTGGCCGTCACCCGGCCCGTCTCCCGCGACAGGTGATGGGGCCAGGTCCGGTCGTCGTCGACCAAACGGCAGAAGGTGAACGAGTCGCCGAAGCATGCGACGGCGGGCGGCAGTTCCTCGAATCCCGGGTTGGCGCGCCGTCCCCGCTCGTCGATACGGAAGCCGACCGTGCCCTGTTCGGTTGTCTCGTTGGCCTGTTCGCCGGGGCGGCGACACCAGCCGAGTTCGGCGTCGAAGGAGCGGGCAGCGTGGGCCGCCACGACATCGGCGGGGATGTCGGGGGCGGCGTCGCGCGGCGTGATGAGCCAGGGGAAGAACGGCCGGTGCCACCGGATCAGCAGCCAGGCGGCCGCCTCCACCGCCGCCCAGGCGAGCAGGGCCAGGGAGCCCACGAGGAGCGCGGTCACGCGCCGCCCCGCACGGAGAGGTGGTCGAGGATCGTGCGGACCAGTTGGTCGGGGTCGCCCGCGGCGCCCGAGGAGTCGAGCACAAGGTCGGGGTGGAGCGGGCGCGGGAAGGGGATGTCGACGCCGACCACGTTGTTGATGCGGCCGGCCCATGCTGCCGCGTACAGCCCCTTGGTGTCGCGCTCTTCCAGAACCTCCATGGGTACGTCGAGGAAGACCTCGACGTACTGGGAGAAGGTCCGCCGGTTCCAATCCTGCCACTCGGGGAAGATCGACAGCACCGCCGCGACGACGTCGATGCCCTGCCGGTCGAGCATGGCACACAGGTGGGATATCCGCCGGGCGTTGACTCCCCGGCCCGCGACATCGTGTCCGGGCGCGTCGCCCCACACGTCCCGGAGTATGTCGCCGTCGAGGTAGACGGTCTGGGGGCGGTGCTCCTTGAGCCGGTCCGCGAGCCGGGTGCCGACGGTCGTCTTGCCGGCACCGGACATGCCTATCAGCCACGTGATCACTGATCTGGGTCCCTACGTTAGGTCGGAATGCTGCTGCCCGACAGCGGCCAGCCGCCCCTGGTACACGGCGAGGTCGCTGGGCGAATCGATCTCGCCCCACTCCCCCGTGCGGGCGACGGCGCGGACGGTCTCACCAGTCTCGATGAGGGCCTGCAGCAGGGAGGTCATGTCGAGGGCGTCGCGCCGAGGGGGATCCAGCCGCACGAGGTGGTCCTCAACGGCGGCCCAGCTGCGGGGCGTGAAGCGGAGCAGCCCCATGTACTGCCCCTGGACGTCCTCGACGCGGTGCGGGGTGCGTCCGATCTCCAGGAGCCGTCCGTCGGGGGTCATACGGAAGCTCTCCGCGTCGTCGAGCGGGTCCTCGAATCGAAGGCTCCACAGGCGCAGCCAGTCTGGGTCGTAGGCCACGGCTAGTTCGTCGCCTTCGGTGCGCAGCAGGCGCTCGGCTGTCGCCGCGGTGTAGAAGATGTCGCCGTAGGCGACCAGGCAGGCCGCGGAGCTGAGCCAGTCGCGGGCGGCGGTCAGGGAGACCACCATGTTGGTCTCGTGCCAGCGCGGTGCCTGGAAGGCCGTAGGCACGTGCGCGGCCACCTGGTCGGCGCGGTAGCCGGTGACCGCGGCGATCTCGGTAGCTCCGGCCTGGCGCAGGACGTCCAGCTGTCGGTCCAGCAGGCTGCGGCCGTCCAGTTCGACCAGGCACTTGGGGCGCTCGTCGGTCAGTGCGCCCAGGCGGCTGCCGCGTCCGGCGGCGAGAATGACGGCATGCATCAGGCCACCTCGAAGTGGTGTCGGAACAATTCGATGTCCTCGGCCGCGAAGGGTGTCAGCCGCTCGGGGTGCCACATGATGCCGAGCAGGTGCTGGGTGTCGTGGCGTACCGCCTTGACCACACCGTCCGGGGTCCGGGCCCACACATCCAGCTCCCCGGTCGTCCCAGTGGCGCCCCAGCGGTGGTAGCTGTTGGTCTCGCGGGGCGCCCCGCCCACCTCGACGACCTGGTGCGCGATGACGTGACCGGAGACCTGGACCAGGGGTACTTGGAAGTGGTGCTGGAGGAGCTGCATGCCCCGGCACACCCCGAGGACTGGTATGGCGTGCCCAACGCACTCGCGCAGCAGGAGGAGCTCCGCCGCGTCCCGCTCCGGGGCGGTTCCCCCGTACGCGCCGAGGTCGTTGCCGCCGGTGAGTACCAGGCCTGCGGCAGGCACCGTCTCCAGCAGCCGTTTGGCGGCGCGGGGGTCGTTGGGGACGGGCACGGGCAGCAGGTCACATACTCGCAGGAAGAGGTGCCAGCGCTGGTCGAGCGTGTCGCAGCGCGTCCCGTGGCTCGTGTGCTCCACGTTCTGCGAGACGAGGACGGGGATCATCGCAGCACGTCCGTCCGGCGGTTGGCGCAGTCAATCCTGACGATGGCCGCACGTTCGAGCCGCTGGTACAGCCCTTCCCCCACGCCGATGATCGCGGGGATTCCGAGCTGGTGGGCCCGGATGGCCATATGGGAGTTGGCTCCGCCGAACTTCGTGACAAAGCCCGCGATCCGGTGGGAGAAGATCCAGTCGAATCCGGGGTCGCCGCTGGGCAGCAGCAGGATCTTCCCGTCCAGCGAGCCGAAGCGCCGAACCTGCTCAATGGGGCCGGTCACCGACTGGCGGGTGATGTAGTTGGGCTCCGACTGCGGGTAGTGGAAGGACAGCACGTCGTCAGGGCCCGTGATCAGCGGCGGCATGACCAACTGCCGGGCGAGCCGGTACTCCTCGCGCCCATGGCGCGCCGAGTCGGCCAGCACCGTGTGCGGTGAACGTGCCCCCTGGTAGAGCTCCTCGAGGGCGCGTACATCGAGGTAGGAGCAGGCAGCGACGTCAAGGCCCGCCTTCTGGCCGAGCTGCTGGATGCTGGAGAGCACCTCGCTCAGATGCCGTGTGAAGACGAACTTGGAGTTCTCGCGGGCCGCGATGCTACTGGTGATGAACTCCAGCAACTCGCGTGCCCCGACCTCGAGGCCGTGCTCCCTTGCCACTCGGTCGAGCGCGTTCAGTTGTCGCGCGGTGGGCTCGAAGGGGGCGACGGGCACCGGAGCGGGCATCTGCCGCAGCCGCTCCCAGTCGAAGTAGAGGTCGGTTGCCTCGTCGTAGCGTGGCGAGCGGATGTCGTAGGTTCCTGGCCTCAAGTGACCGTATTTGCGGAGAAATTGACCAGGAACCAGCTCCACGAGGTCACGGGCCATGCGATGGGTCACCGTGTCGAGCCCCGCCATGAGCCGGTCGGCGTCCCGTGGTTCGAGGACCTCGGTGGTGACGAGAGAGCGCAGCAGCTCGACGGCGATGAAGCCCAGTCGGGCGAAGCCCGCGAAGGCGGGGGTACCCAGACGTGCGCAGTCGTCGAGCAGCCAGCGTGCCTCGGCGACGGGCTCGATGCCGGCCTGCTTGACCGTGTCCCAGCGCCGTTCGAGGGCCGCCATCGCCTCATGGTCTTGGCGGCGGGCGGGATGGGCGGGGTCCAGGAGGGCGTTGGTGAGACCGCGCAGGGAGTCGATGAGCCGGTGCTGCTCGTCCCGCGAGAAACCGCCACCCAGCCGCTGTGGCACCTGGTCCGGGGTGGTGAGGGTGTAACAGGAGTGAAGGATGTCGAACTCGACCTTGTCGTGCAGGGCTGGATTGGCCACCAGCCGGTCGAGGTAGAAGTCGACGAGCCGGGCGGCGAGGGCGTCTTCCAAGTCAGCTGGGACCAGGGAGTTGAAACTCGCCCTGACGTCGATGTACGGCAGGCCCTGGAAGTCGATCATGAGGGGACAGCCGCGTACGTCGCGGTAGCCATATCGATGGCGCTGCTCGGCCCAAACCCGGTCGGTCACCAGCCGCCGGTAGAGGCTGAGCGCGAGCGGGCGGGGCCGGACACCGATGATCTCGGCGGGGTTCCAGTCCGGCATGATGCCGAACACCGCGCGCCGCCCCAGCAGGGTCGGGTGCGGCACGGCGGTGGCCACCTTGTGCACTGACGAACGCAACAGCCGCTGCTGGGCTTGGACTTCCCTCGAAGCCAGCGACTGCACGGGCAGTCGCCGCACTTGGAGCAGGCACAGGGTCCCCTGTCCGTCGAAGGCGAACTCGACGTCCAGGCATTCCTCGCCGGTGAGCGTCTCGAGTTCCTTCGCCAGTAGCAGCAGACGCCGCAGTCGGGGGTCGCCGCTGGCCGCTTCGCCGTACTTCCAGCAGTAAAAGGTCCGCATCGGCACGTCGGAGCCGCTGGTAACGGCGGCCGAGTCCCCGCTCTCCTCGTAGTTGATCACTATGTACGGAGCGCCGGTGTTGGGGTCGCAGGTGAACATGACGCCGCTGAGCGTGACCGGGGTGACCATCGGCTGGACCAGGACCTGGTGGTGTGCGAGGTCGTCGTTGGAGCCGTCCTCGGCGTACGAGTCGATGACCTCAGAGATCGCCGCGGCAAGCGACTGGCGTCCGCTCACGTCTGCAACGGACGCGTACCGGCCCGCCTGCTGGCTCTCTGGATCGTCCTCGTGCAGCGTGCTGCTGCGGACGATGAGCGAGCCGCCGCCCCAGGGCAGGCCTTGTACGTCGTCGAGTACGTCCTCAGGGGCGGCGCGCCAGCGGGAGACGGTGACGTAGCGCATCGGCAGCACGCGGCCATGGCACAGCAACGGTGCGAGGCTCTCGAGTGTTTCCGCTTTCGTGCCGAACTGCCAGGTCGGGGGCAGCACTCCGACGTCCCGCTCGGTGGCGGGAAGAGCAGCGGTCACGGCCTATCCTTGGTGCCGATGAAGACGACTACGTTGCAGAAGTCCTGGGGGCGGTGACGCATTAGCCAGCCGTCGATGGTCCTGCCGACATGGTTGAGGCGGTATCCCGCCGCGCGCCGGACGCTCTCGGGGGAGTCGGAGGTCCTGCGGTCCCGCAGCCAGGGGACACGGTAGAGGATCGACATGTTGCGCGCGTGGTAGACAGAGGTGACGGTCAGGCCGTGCTTCTTCAGCAGGGCGATGAACTCCCCCTCACGCACAAGCCACTTATGGAAGTGGAGGGGGCCCGTGCGGTGCCTGTTGTGCCACTTCCAGTACCGCTCGTTGAGACGCATCTCGACGTTGTCCGGGCGCATGGTGATGCAGAAGCGGCCGCCGTCCGCGATCACGCGCGCAGACTCGGCGAGCGCCTCGTCGAGCTCGTGCTCGATGTTGTGGTAGAGACCGAAGGCCATCAGGACGTCGATCTCGCCGTCCTTCAGGGGAAGGTCGGTGGCGTCTCCCACGGACACGTCGAGCCCGGGGTCGTCCTGGCGCATCCGCTCCACGGCGACGGCGCTGCGCTCGATGCCGGCGATGTTCCAGTTCTGGCGGTGGTAGTGCTTGACCACGCGGCCGAGCCCGCAGCCGAGCTCCAGGGCCCGGTCCTCGGCATCGGTCATCACCATCTGGGCGTACTTGACCGGATAGATGCTCAGGTCCGTAAAGGCAGCGGCGTCGGAGCCCGCCTCTTCCCAGCGCCGGTCCCAGTAACATTCATTGGTCTCTGCGCGCCTGAGGGCCTTGCGCATTGTCTCCCCTTGTCGGAAGTGCTCTGAAGTGCTGGTGTGTCGGGTCCGGGGTCAGTCCCGTTCCGGAACCTGGAGCCAGGCGCGGGCGAGCAGGCGCTTGCGGTCATCTTCGGGGAAGTCGACGAAGGCGGTGCGATTGTGCGCGACCGTGCAGTTGTTGAAGAAGAGGATCTCGCCGGCGTCGAGGTCCACGCCCAGGACGTTCTCGTCCTTCTCGAGCACCGCGTCGAGGCGGTCGAAGGCGGCGGCGTCCCCGGCCGTCAGCGTGGCGCTCGCCTTCTCGTAGCCCGTCTCGATCCAGTGCCGCATATAGCGCAGCGTCGGTCCCTGCGAGAACGTTCCCCAGGAGTACACCGGGAAGGCATTGTCGAAGATGCTCGTCTTCTCGTCGCCGGGCGTGACGGTGTTGCGGTAGTGGTCCTTGAACAGGGCCGGTAGGTGCTCGGGGGTCTCGTCGGCGATCTCGCTGTACGCCTGGCAGCCGCTGACC
Organism: Streptomyces sp. NPDC050619; assembly: GCF_040654815.1. Taxonomy (NCBI): domain Bacteria; kingdom Bacillati; phylum Actinomycetota; class Actinomycetes; order Kitasatosporales; family Streptomycetaceae; genus Streptomyces; species Streptomyces sp. NPDC050619. The sequence continues at coordinate 164,705 of NZ_JBFAIR010000013.1, forward strand.
AGCAGACTGCGGCCGCCTTCCATGGCCGGGCGCAGGCACAGCAGTCCGAAGACGTTCGGGAAGATGCGGCGAGAGGTGCTGTCAGTGTGGAACGGGGCCTCCACGCGCGTCTTGGACACCGAGACGTCCACGCTGCGGAAGTCGTAGCCGCGGTCCTTCACGTCGTGCAGACGGCCGTAGGTCGTCATCATCTTGCCCATGTGCAAGGAGAGCAGGACGTAGAACAGACGCGTCTCGATCTCGCTGAAGCCGCTCTCGGTGAGCCCGACCACATGCGCGAAGCCGTATCGGCCCAGGATCTGCCGGCGGGTCCGCTGCGCGAGCTCCGCCAGCAGCGGCAGCTCGACATCGTCCGCCTCAATGGTGTCGAGTACCGCGTCCGTGAGGTCGAAGGAGGCAACGAGCTCCTGGAACTCCTTTTTCACCTCGGCACTGACTTCCACGCGCCAGGAATTGTCGCTCTGCGCGTCCTGCCGGGTCCACGAAAGCGCGGCGAGCTGCTCTCGGTTCTCCTGAAACTTCAGGGTCTGACTGTTTTTCGACATGAGAATGGGACCCCCCTTTCGGTGGGTAAAAAAGTAATAAGGGAAGTGAGGCGCTCGGGACGACAGTGGCCCGGCCAACGGCACATGTCGGCAGTCGACCCTGCGCCAAAACGATCATTGATCAGTAGGAAGGCCCATGTCAACCAAGCATTCACCCCTTCTCACTTGTGCGTTCACACGAAACATGTCCACCCAATCGACGTCATAGCCCCAAAAAACCGACAAGACGGAAGAATAGTGATATTGCCGATGCAATGTGATCTTTGTCAGCAAATCAGCGAACTGGCTCCCGCCCCAATCGACGTGAGCTGTGAATAGCGTGCGCGCCAGAGCCTGATACGGTCCGGGTAATTTCACCGGCGGATAGGACGCCGCAAGGAAGGCAAAATCTTCTCCATCCCCCGTAAATTCCCGATCCGGTATCGCTGGGAGACCGCACCTCCCGGAAATGAGCCCCTTTATGACATCAGACACTTCGCCCCGGCGCGGCGGTGCCGCAGGCTCTGCCGCCCTCCCCCCGCGCCGCCCCACGGTCGTCCTCGTCGGCTGGCGACCGCACGCGGCCGCCGCGCTGCGCCGCCTGCGGGGACATGTCGTCTGCGTCTGCGAACCCGCCCACCACAAGGCGGCCCGCATGTCGCCAGACACCGACGCCGTGCTCCTCGTACCAAACCCCTCCGACGCGGAGCAGGTCCTGTCAGCCCTGGCACGCCAGGGTCTGGACGGCGAGCGAGTCACCACGGTCGCCAGCGAGGACGAATTCACCGTCGTTACCGCCGCGGCTGTCGCGGCCGCTCTCGGTGTCCCTTCCATGTCCGTCGACACCGCGATCGCCCTGCGCGACAAGTACGTGCAGAAGAAGCTGATCGTGCGCGCGGGGCTGGCCACCGCACGCTGCCACGTCATCGACGCACTGGGTGAACTGAACGCCGTTCCCATACAGTTGCCGTTCGTCGTCAAGCCGCTGGCGGGAGCCGCGGCCCGCGACACCCACGCGGTCATGGACGCGACGACCCTGCGCGACCTCGCCGATGGCGAGGACCCCGCCGCCCCGCCGTCCGGCCCCTGGCTCGTGGAGTCCTTCACCCCGGGCATCGAGCTGCACCTGGACGGAGTCGTACGAGACGGCGAGCTCACCGCACTCGGCGTCTCGCGCTATCTGCAGAACATCCTGTCCATACGCTCCGGCGGCCTCGTGGGATCGGTGACCCTCGCCCCCGAACGCCACCCATCGCTTTACCAGACCGCGCACCGACATGTCGAAGCCGCCCTTCGAGCCCTGGGGCACCGCGACGGCATCTTCCACCTCGAGGCCTTCCTCGACGAAGACCGCCTGACCTTCAGCGAGTGCGCCGGCCGCTCGGGCGGAGGCATGGTGCGCGAGGCCATGAGTGAGAAGTTCGGCGTGAGCCTCGCCGACGAGTGGGCACGTGCCGTGCTCCGTACGGCACCTGGCCGCCCCGCCGCCACGGCGCCGGAAGCGATCGGCTTCGTCAACCTGCCGGCGGCCGCCGGAACCGTCGAGTCCCTGCCCTCCGAGGACGACGTACGGGCCAGGCCAGGGGTCCGCGAAGTACGGCTCGGGGTCGCTCTCGGCGATGTCATGCCCGACGTCAGCTCCTCCTCCTTCGCCAAGGCCGGTGTAGCCCTGGTCGCCGGGCCGGACGAGCAGGTGGCCGAGGAGCGCCTACGAGACCTGGCGGCATGGTTCAGCCGCTCCGTCCGGGTGCGTTCCGCTATGCCCGCCGCCGCTTATGCCGCCCCGGATCCGGTGTCGGCATGAGCATCGCCTCGCGTCGTACACACGAAGCGACGCCGTCCCGGCAGGCCTCGCTCACGGGGACTCGCATCTTCCTCGGCGGGCAGGCCCTGTCTGTACTCGGCGACGGCTTCGCCCTGCTCGCCGTGCCCTTGCTGATCCTCGAGCTCACGCACAGCGCACTCGCGGCGGCGCTCGCGGCGGCTCCGCGCACCGTGGGCTATCTACTCGTGGGCTTCGTCGCCGGCGCGGTCGTCGACCGGATTGACCCGCGCCGTGTCATGTTCCTCGCGGACTGCGTGCGGCTAGGAGCCTTCGGTCTCATCACGGCGACGGCGGCTGCTGGCACCGCAGACGTACGCTCCGTGCTGCTTCTCGCCTTTCTCGCCTCGGCCGCCGGGGCCTTCTTCGAGTGCGCCCTGAGCGTCACGGTCAAGGACTGTGTGCCCCCCGAGAAGCTGTTGCGCACCAACTCGTTCCTGGAGTCGGCCTCCCAGCTCTCCCTGGTGCTCGGCCCCGCCGTGATCGGCGCACTCACTGCGCTGGTGGGCCTCCAGGGCGCGCTGCTGGTCAACACCGCGACATTCCTCGTCTCGCTGATCACGCTGCCCGGCCTGCGGCCTGCGCGGCGTAACGCCTCGGGCGGCGACGCGCCGGCGCTCCTGCGCGGACTGCTGCGCGACATCCGCGCGGGCCTCGCATTCATCCGGGCCGACCGCACGCTGGCCACGCTCACCGCACTCCAGGCCGCCGTCAACTTCACCCTCGGGGTCGAGACGCTCATGGTCTTCTTCAGCCGTGACATCCTCGGACTGACGGTCGGTCAGACCGGAATCGCCGTCGCGGCGGCCGGAGTCGGCGGCATCGCCGGTGTGCTCGTGGCGCCCGCCGCTAACCGCAAGTGCCGCGAAGCGCGCCTCGTCGTTCTGGCCGTGTACGGAGTCGCGTGCGCCGTCCTCGCCATGACCGTCGTCACTTCTCTGTGGACCCTGTGCGCGGCCAACTTCGTGCTCGCGGCGGCCTCGACTTGCGCGAGCGTGGTGATGCGCTCGCTCAGGCAGCGCATCACCCCTCGGGAGCTGCTCGGCCGGGTCACCGGTGCAGCCCGGGTAGTGAGCCTGGCGACTAACCCGCTTGGCGCGGGTCTGGCCGGCATCGCAGCCGAATGGCTGGACGGTCCTCGTCCGCTGTTCGCGGCCGCCGGATTGGCGATGCTGGCCGCCGGCTGCGTCGCCTCGCGTTCCGGGCTCAGGAACGTCGAGTCTGCCGTGCCGTCGCCGGAGCTGCCGTCAAAGAAGTGACGCGCAGCGCAGCAGGGCGAGAGCGGACCGCCCGTCCGTCATCGCCCCCGAGAGCGCCATGTCCATGGCCTCCGCCGGGCTGAACGTCCTCATCTCGATGAGTTCGGTTGCCCCGCGGTTCGGTTCGTGGAGCAGCCGAACGCCACGGGCCAGGAACACATGGCACTTCGACGTCGAGACGGGAACACTGTCGTAGAACCACCCGACGGAATCGATCCTGTCGGCCTCGCCGCCTATTTCCTCACGCAACTCCTGGACGGCGAGGTCGGCGGGATCCCCTTCATGATCGAAAAGCCCCCCCGCAGGGATCTCCCAGACCCATTCATCTACGGCGTAGCGGTACTGCTGAATCAGTACGATATCACCTTCCTCGGTGACCGGAACCACATAAACGGCTCCAAGGTTCTCGATGACGGAGATCGTCCGTTCAGTGTTTCCGGAAATGCGCAGACGGTCCCTTCTGACCCGCCCCAGGCGATAGGAGTAGGGATACTCACGCTCCAGCAGAACCCAGCCATGTTCCTGACCGACATAGTGCACGGAAAACCTCCAAGTAGACCGCCCACTATACTCAGTCGAATATCGGAACACCGTCCGAAGGTCACGGAATCACATTACTGCCGGACGTAACCGATACTGCGCGCTGCGTGGCGGCGAGCACGGGGGAGGGCCACAAGCAGGGACGCTGAGTGTTGACGGCAACATCTCGTTGCTGTGCGTGACGGGTCATGCCCGGCGGCCTTTCTCGGTAAAACAGGGCGAGAGCTGCGGCGACAATTTCGCCGATGCGCTGGGGTGCCAGGCTGACGCGGCGCAGGACTTTGAAGGTCGGCGTTGGCCTTCTCGGCCAGAGCCCGGATCGCGCCGATGACCTTGTTCGACTGCTTCTAATCGGTGAGTTCACAGCCCGCTGGGGCGCGATCCGTGCGCAAGCATCACTGATGTAGGCAATGGCAGTGCTCGCCCGGGGAATGACGCCCTGTCGTCCATTGGCCTCCGTCGGGCATGACGGTCCGCGGAATTTCTCCGACGGGCCGTTTCGGCTCCTCCGGCTGCTTGCGGGAAGGCCGAACCCACGAAAATGTCCCCCACACACCAAAGATGGAGATACGGAACCCTTTCCATCCTCGGTCTGAGCTGGCCAGATGCAGGCTGAGGCCGGCCTGGACGAGGCTCGTGATCCGGGTGGTCGAGAAGCGGAGCTTGCGGAGGAGTCGCCAGGACTTGAGGATGGCGATGGCTTGCTCGACGAGGGCACGAGGCCTCGCGTGGGACCGGTTGACTGCCTGCTGACCTGCGGAGAGCGTCTCCCACCTGCCTCGGTAGGGAACACGGACCGTGCCTCCGGCAATGTGACACCCCTTGTCCGCCCAGCAGTTGGCGCCTGCCTCGGCGAGCGCGTCGACGATGCCGTGCTCGCACGATCACGCCGCGCTCGAGCATCAGCTCCGCGACCTCACGGAAGCTGAGCGGGAACCGGAAGTACAGCCACACGCAGTGGGAGATCACCTCGACCCGGGTACTGGTGCCCCCTGTACGACGCCGACGCGCTCCCCACGGACGATCCCCTTCCACCGTGATCAACTCGGAGATCAACCCACTCGCTCAGCCAACGTGACAGCGCCTGTACTCGACCCATCCGTCTCCGGCGTCGTCTGCCGGCGCTCGTCGTACTCCCACCGGGGGCACGGTAGGGCTCTCATGATCGGGGACACCCACCCGATCGCCGACGACCGCCATGCAGCAACGGGGCTGTCAAGGCTCAGGCATTCCAGCCGGGCCGCCCACACCCATTGACGGACGCTCCTACCGCGGCGAGTCGCGACAGACTCGCAGATCAGGGTGGCCATGGGGAGGACCACTGGCTAGTTGCCGAACGCAACGGCGACAACGCTCCCGCCATAGAGCCGTCAAACGGTGACAGGAATGTGAGACACGAGCCCCCACAGGGAGCAATAAAGACCCTCCGACCTGGGCATTCGGCTTGATCACTAGAGTCCGCCCCTAGCTTACGGGGCATCCGTGGAGTCCATCAGTTCCACTGGGCGCAAGGAAAGACCAGGTCAGACGCCTCTCGGCTGCCGCCTCTCCTACAGTCCGTGAGAAATGTGTGAGAGGCGGCAGCCGTCTGTCAGCCCTACTCCTCCGCATCGGCCGGGCACCGCGTCTTGCCGTCGACGACTGCGTCTTACCCTTGCCGGTGAGGATGAGCTCACTGCCGGACCATCCCTATTGAATCGGCGTGTTGAAGCCGATCTGACAGGGTGGCGCGATGAGCAAGTGGCGTGTGTTCTGGGTCCCCAAGCCGGCGCCGATCACCTCACCGCGCGTACCTGTTCTGGCGGGCTGGACGGACCTGGCGGAGCGCGAGGCGTCGACCGGCATCCGTCCGGGCGACCCGATTCTGCTGGCGCCGGACTACCGCATCGACGAACTCCTCAGCCTGTACACGCGCAGTAGCCAGTTCTGCAGATACACCAGGGAGACGAAGCGGAACTACATCACGGACATCTGCCTGTTCCTCAACTTCCTGTGGCAGCGCGGAAAGGTCTGGACGCAGGCGGTGGAGTCGGATGTCGACGACTTCCAGTTCTGGCGCCGGTTGTCGACCGAGAACCCGGTGCGGGTGGGCGGGAACAAGTGGAACCGTGAACTGGCCGCGCTGGTGAACCTGTACACGTGGGCGACGAAACCGTGCACCGAGTTTCTGCCGCGCAATCCGGTGCCGGTGCACGGGGTGATGGGTCGGCACGGGCAGGTCGTCGAGGTGCCGGACGGGAAGGCGAAGGACGCCCGGGGCAGCAACGTCCACTGGCTGACACCTCGTAGGTTCCGACTATGGGTGGACGTCGGACTGCGCGGCTACGGCGCTGACGGGCTGCCCTCGCCGGACTGGGTGGGCCGGCTGGAGAGCCGCAACGTTGCGTTTGTCCGCTTGTTGGACCTCTTCGGGGGTGCGGCGGCTGGAAGGCGCTTCGCTGTTGACGTTTGAGGTGCCGTCACTGCGCCTGGAAGGCGGCCGTTACTACACGGGGCGCCTCGCGGCGGCCGTTACGCGCTCCAAGAAGGCCCGTACCTACTACGTCGAGGCTCATGTCGTGGGCGATATCGAGAGCTACGTCGAGTCCTCGCGCGCCGACGCCATCCGCACGGCCCAGGCCCGAGGTCGGTACGACGGCGTGCGGGACATGCGGGTGGTCACCCGGTTGAGCCGGGGACCGAAGCCGGCGGTGTACTGGCGCGACCGCCAGGGTGTGATGGGCCGCATAGCACTGACGGAGGCGACCGCGGATGAACGGATGACGTGGTACACCGAGGGCCCGGCGGGAGTGGAGCCGTTGTGGCTGTGGCTGAACGAGATGGGGCTGCCGTTCCAGCCGCATTCGTGGAACAACGTCTTCACGGCGGCGAACCAGCGGTGCCGGGCGGTGCTGGATCCAGACCGGGAGCATCGGCTGGACCCGCATCGCAGCCGGGCGCCGTATGCGACGCCGCATTCCTGTCGGCACATTGTCTCCGCTTAGTTTCCGTGTGGCGATTGACTCCAACTGGGGCGACGACCTGGCGGTTTGGGCTTTGCGCTGAGGCGTGTGGTGTTTCTACTGTCGCCACTCATGATCCTGAACTTCTTCTCGTCCCGGGGCTGGCAGTCCTGGGACGTCGAGCATCGGCCACTGATCCCCGAGGGGATGCCCGTGCTCATCGACGACGACCTGTGCTTCGAGGACGGCCCGGCCGCGCCGCGTCCGACGGCAGTGGTGAACCGGTGGCTGCGCGAGCTCCCGGCGAGCGGGGCGCCGGCGCCGAGCTCGTGGGAAAACTACGCACGGGTGGTCAAGGAATGGATGGAGTTCCTGGCCGAGCACGGGGTGGAGCTGTTCGACTCGCGGGTACGGCTGAAGGATGCGTTGAGCCGGTACGCCGAGCATCGGGCGGCGGGTCCGTTGAAGGCCCGGTTCGCGGCGACGACGTGGGGCCAGCACATGAGCATCCTGTCGCTGTTCTACCGGTGGGCGATGCACGAGGAGTACGCGACGGCCGAGCCGTTCACCTACCGCGCCGCGCGGGCCCTGTTCGCCGGGACCGGCCGGGAGGTGAAGGTGAACCTGGCGGTCCGCCGCACCCCCAAGCCGCACGTGACGATCAAGTACCTGGAGCCGGACTTCGCCGAGCTGTTCCACAAAGGGCTGCGCGGGCTCGCCCCGGACGGCTCGCAGGACACCGGTTTCCACGGGCGGGAGCTGACCCGCAACGCGGCGGTCGGGGATCACGCGCTGGCCACCGGGATGCGGCTGCAGGAGTTCACCTACCTGCTGCCCTGGGAGATCCCCGCCCTGCCGCCGGAGCCGACCGCGGTTCCCATCCCGTTCCCGGTGCCGGCCGGAATCACCAAGGGCAAGAAGTTCCGCACCACGTGGACCTCTTACGAGGCCCTGGCCGGGCTGCACGATTATGTCGAGCTGGATCGGGCCGCCACGACGGACGGCTCGCTCTGGCGGCCGCCACGGCGGTGGGGTGAACCGCTGCTGGTGAGCGAGCCGGACGCCCGGGGAGGACTGATCAACGGGGTCCGACGCCCCTGGGAGTCACTGACTCCGGCCGAGCGGCGTCGCCTGGTCGCCCCGGAGGGCGGATCATGCCTGCTCGCGGTGAAGAACGGCGGCGGCCCATTCACTGCCTGGGCCACGGTCTTCGAGCGCACATCCGACCGGATCCGGGCCCGCTTCGAGCCCCGGTTCCCGCACGTCTGGCCCCACCGATGCCGTCACACCTTCTCCATGAGGACCCTCGAATACCTGGTCACCGGGCACTACCGGCAGGCCGCGAAGCTCGTGCGGGACACCGATGCCGACGCCGCTCTGGTCTTCTACCTGAGCAAGGCTGACCCACTGCTGGTGCTTCGTGATCTTCTAGGGCATTCCACCGTCCTCACCACGGAAAAATATCTCCGGCGCTTGGACACGACGCGCATCTTCCGGGAGGCATATGAGGGGGCCGGCGCCGCGGCCGGGCTGACCGACGATGCGGGCGCCGATCGGGAAGTCGCCGCCGAGTTCGACGACGACGTCGAGGACGGGGCTCTCTGATGCCGACCATGCTGAACGACCAACCTCTGGGAATCACCTGCGTGTTCAGCGATGGAAGCCGTGCGGCGTTCTCGCTGGACGGCTTGCCGAACCCGTTGCTGGCGCGGCAGTTGGCCACCGGCCTGGTGGATGTGATCCACCCGCACGGCACTGCGGATTCCGCGGGCACAGTCAACCATTACGTCCAGGCGATTCGGGGCATGGTGCGGACCCTGGCTGCGCAGGGCTTCATCGGTGGCCTTGACCAGCTCAGACGAGGCAGGCTGGCCGAGTATTTGATGGGATGCTCGGGCGGCCGGGAGGCGTGCACCCGCGCGATGGTCGAGGCGTTCGGTCAGGCCGGCGGTTCGTTGGCGGACGGCGTGCTGGAGCTCGCGGCCGGACGGAATTTCAACGTTCAGCCCAACCACCACGCCCTGCCTCCCTACTCGGAGAATGAGTGGCAGCGGCTGGGCGACCTCTGTCGACGGCTCGTCGAGGAGTCGTACGCGGCCCACCGGCAGGCCCTGACCGCTGTTGCTCACGGACAGCATCCCGCCGAGGGCGGATGGACTCCCCAGAATCTTCGCTGGCTGCTGGCCACCGTCGGGCCGGTGAGCATCTCCGAGTTCGGCCGCAACGTCGGCATGTCGGCCGCTGTGGTCCACCGCCGCGGCGGTTTCCACGACGCGACGCAGGCCCTGTTCCCTCATCTGGAAGTGCTCATCGCCTACCGGCTGTTGTTCGGTATCTACTCCGGGATCGTGCCGGACGGCATCGAGGACCTGGTCACGCAGGATGTCGACTGGGCTGGGGACTCCACGATCCTGCTCTCTTACGTCAAGGGCCGCACCGCGGCCGAGAGCCTGAATCTGCCGCGCAGGGCCGTGCGCCTGCTGGAGCAGTGGCTGGCCCACTCCACGCTGCTGCGGAGCTTCGTTTCGCCGGACGAGGGCCGCAAACTGTGGTTGGGGCTGAGCCGGGCCGGCGGTGACCGCCGGGTGAGGAAGTTCGACCGCGTCGCCATTCAGCGGTGGGTCTTGCGGCACCAGCTGGTCGGGGACGACGGACAGCTCTTGAAGATCCACCGGTCCCGGATCCGCACCACGCACGAGGCGATGCGGGACAAGAGCGCGTGGAACGGCAGCGGCCGGGCCACCATCGACCCGAACCACACCCCCGCCGTCGAAGGCGACCACTATCTGACGGCCGCAACCCCCGCCCAGCAACGTGCTGTCGAGGCCGTGATCGAAGACGCCCAGCATGACCTGCTGCGCAGGTCGCATCCACCGACGGTGATCACCGAGGACGAGGCCGCCGCTCTGGCCGAGGGCTATCCGCAGCTGGTGGCGGACCTTGCCCTGGACGACGAGGTGATCGCCGAACTCGTCGGCGGACAGCGGGATGTGTTCACCGCTGCCTGCGGCGATCAGCTGTCCGGACTACATGGCCCGAAGGGCAAGCCCTGCCCGGCCCGCCCCTGGGTTTGCCTGTTGTGTCCCCTGGCGGTGTTCGCGCCACGGCATGCGGTCAGCCTGCTGCGGCTGAAGGCGTTCTTCTCCCGGCAGTGGCAGCAGATGCCCGCCGCCCACTTCATGGCGGTCTTCGGCCCCTATGCCGCCCGCATCCAGCAGGTCCTGGACCGCTTCGATCCGGCCGTGGTCACCTCGGCCGCAGCCCAAGTCACCGACCAGGATGACGAACTTCCCCTGCGACCTGAGGAGATGAGCGCATGAGCACGGCTCTCGCCCTCGCCTTCGACGGACGCTCCGCCGTCTTTGCAGGCGCCGATATCTGCGACGAAGCCGGTCTGACCCTTCCGGACAACGCCGCTCGCCCCGCGTTCGAGGATGACATCTGGGACTTCACCCACGTCATCGGCTTGCCGACCCAGTTGAGCCCCTCGGTGAGGCGCTTCGACTTCACCCTGATCACAGACTCGCGTTGGCGACTGGTGGCCAAGGAACTGGTCCTGGCGATGCTCGCACCACGCCACCAGACGGTCGCCCCGTTGCCCCGCGCGTTCCGCAACCCGCTCCACGTCACCAGTTGCCGCAGCCGTCTCGACGAACTCGTCCGCTTCTTCAACTGGCTGAGCGAACGGGCGACCAGCAGCCTGCAGCAGATCACCACCCGGGACTGTGAGGCATACCTGGCTCACCGCCGCTACGTGCTCGACGAGGACGGAGCCGTGCTCGGCGAGAACAGCCACGCGACCAGGAGATCCGCCGCCCTGGTCGTCGTCGACCTGGTGAACTACCGCGACCTGTTCACCGCCGACCGCGTCCCCGCCGAGCTGCGGCCCTGGGGCGGCGCCACCGCCTCCGCCGTCGCAGAGATGCCCAGCGGCCGAGACGAGAACAAGACCCAACCGGTCACGGACGAGATCATGCAGCCGATGCTCGCGGCCGCCCTCTACCTGATGTCCACACTGGGCCCGCACGCCGTCGACCTGGCACACAAGATCCGTGAATCCGACCGCCACTCGGCCCGACGAGCACAAGGACTCCGGCGGGTCGGGCCCAAGAACCGCGTCCCGGTCCGGGAGCTCAGCGAAATCCTCGCCGAGTACACGCGAACGTGCACAGCCCTGCCCATGCTGGAGGACCATTACGTCGCGAAGCGCCTCGACAAGGGGTGGGCTGAGGACGACCCCCTTCTCCTGGTGGCCATGGGCACCCTCGCCCGCCGGGCCGGGCTGAGCCAGTTCTGCCATCCATGGCTGCCCACTATGAGGCCGGCACTGGAAGACGCCCTCGCGCAGGTCGGCGTCGAGAGACCGTTCGGCCGCGATGTCGACCTGGTCCCCGCGGCCGACGGAACAACGTCACTGCCCTGGACCCTGCCGTTGTCCCGGCTCCAGGCCGTCGCCCTGGTCGGCATCGTCCGCACCGCCGCGATCATCACCGCTGCCGCTATCTCAGGCATGCGTGCGAGTGAGCTGATGGAGTTGCGCATCGGCTGCCGACGACCGCCCGAAGAGTCCGTCCCGGGCCTGACCCGCTACCGGATCGCCAGCAAGATCGTCAAAGGGCAGCCGCTGGGCGGCACCGACGACGAGTGGGTCGTCATCGAGCCGGTCTATCGAGCGATCGAACTCCTCGAGCAACTGCACGACGCCCCGGCAGAAGGGGCCCTGCTGATCGGCAGGTTCTCCTTCAACGTCCGCTTCAAGTGGTTCAAGAACTGGGCCAACTCCGAGGCCGGAAGGCGCCTTGGCCTGGCACCAATCCCCGGGGGACCCGTCAACCTGCGGATGCTGCGGCGCACTTTGTCCCTGGAAATGGCCTACCGGCCCGGCGGCGTCCTGGCCACCAAGATCCACATGAAACATATCGCCGTGGCCACAACGGAAGGCTACGCCTCGCGCCCTGGCGGAGCCCAGGCCGAGCTGTTGGCCGAGGTCAACAAGCACGAGAGCGAGCGCAATCTCCAGCTGGTACTGGAGGAGTTCCGAAACTACCAGCAGGGCGTTCTGCCCGCCGGTCCCGGCGCCCGCAGCCTCACCGAGTTCTTCGCCAGCATCGATGACCAGCTCGATGCGGCCTCGGCCGCGGCCCCCAAAGCCCAACGCAACGACCGCGACGTCCTCAACCTCTTGACCAAACGCGCCAGCGTCCTGCACCTCGGACCGGCGAACTATTGCTGGTTCACCGACCCTTCCCGGGCGCTCTGCCTCAAACTCGCGGGCACCCCCACCGCGGACCGTCCGCTGATCGGGATGTGTGACTCCGCCCGCTGCCCGCAGGCCACCCACCACCCCGGCCACCGCCCCGTCTGGGCCGAGCACGCCGACAGAACAAAGATCTTCATCGGCCAACTCGGCACGACCCGCAAGACCGAACGCACCCGACTCCAGGCCGACTACGACCGCGCCCTCCGGGTCGTCGCCGAAATCGACGCCGCCAGCGCCACCATGGACGAGGAGCCCGCATGAGAATCTCCGCAGCTCAGCGCACCGAGAACGAGAACCGCATCCGGGCCGCCATGGACCGGCTCCTGCGCGGCGAGATCCCGCCCGGCGGAAAATGCGACATCAAGACCCTCGCCCGCGAAGCGGGCGTCGACCGCACCGCCTTCTACGGCACCCGCCCCTACGCTCACCTCCGCACCGAGTTCGAACGGCGCCTCCAGGCACTGCAAGATGCCGGCGAGATACCCGATCCCCGCGAGGCCCAGATCGCCCGGCTCAAGGCGGAGGTCACCAAGCTCAAGGAGCGGCTGGCGAATTCGGAGCAGTCGATCGACGAGCTCGCCGACTTCCGTGATCAGGCCCTGGCCCGGCTCGCCGCCCAGCACGAAGAGATCGTCCACCTGCGTCGGACCACGGCTGCCGCGAGCCGTGTCACGCGACTTCCCGCAGCCCGATCGTCAGCGACGGTCATCGGGTCGTGCAGCTGAGATGCGGCCTAGTCATGGCCCGAAGCAAGGGAGCCGAGGACGCGACGACGAACAGGCCGAACAGCGTGATCGGCAGCAGCCCGACCGGACGCAGCAGCCACGCAGGATCCTCTTGCAACTGCGGCCAGTTGACGATCCAGTTCGCGATGAAGTCCATCACCATCACACCGCTCGCCAACCGGACGCCCTTGGGACGCACAAGCCCCACGAGGACGACGACCAGCGGATCGAGGACCACCAAGCTGACGAAGAACACCTGCAGCGGGACCGGAGCGAAGGATGCATAGGCATGGATGCCGCCCCGGATCAGATCCAGGCAATGGGCACCGGCCCCCTCCAGGAAACCGATCAAGTACACCGCGAGGGCCCATCTCGCCCACGGTGGTTGACCACTCCATCGCTCTCGCACTCGCCCCCGCATCAGGCCAGCCTATGCAGCCCGCCGCGCGTCAACGGCAGGGAGGGGACACCTCGCACGATGAGTGATCTGCCTCACAGCGGCATCGGTGCAATGCAACACAGCCGGTGGTCGGCGTCGCGAACGCCGCGTCCGCAGACGGCCAGCTCAATCACCACACGGGTCCATCCGCACACGGCCTCTGCGGACACAAGCCGGAGCCTGGCCTGGCACATCGCCCGCCGCCCCGGCGGCCTGGTCGCGCTCGCCATTCAGTACGGCCATCTACGCACGTCCGTAGCGGCCGGATACGCCGCGCGCAGCCGGGACGGCATCCACGACCTCCTCGACGTCGAGACGGCCCGCGCCACCATCGACACCGTCGCCGACCTGAACGCCGCTCTCGAGGACGGCGCCGGCATCTCCGGGCCCGCCGCCCGCCGGGCCATCAGGGCCGCCGCCACCGCACCCCAGTACACCGGCACCGTCATCACCGCACGGCAGGCCCGCCAGATCCTCGCCAACCCCCACCTGGCCGTCCACGACAATCCCCACACACTGCTGATGTGCGTCTACAAACGCGACAAAGCCCTGTGCCACCGCGACCTCAAGGACACCCCCAGCCTCGACCAGTGCGTCCCCGCCTGCGCGAACATCGCCCGCACCGATCAGCACGCCACCGGCCTCCGCCGCCGCGCCACCGCGCTCGACCAGCAGGCAGCTCACGTCCCCGGCCCGCTCGGCGAGCGCCTGCGCGACAACGCCACCCGGCTGCGCGACCTCGCCGACGCCCACCACCGCACCCGCACCACCCTCCAGGACGGCACCGCATGAGCCCCGCACCCGATGAACGCGACCGCATCCGCGCGGCCATGGACCGCATCCTGCACGGAACCGCCCAGCACTCCACCGGCGCGCTGACAATCGTCGCCCTCGCCCAGGAAGCCGGCGTACCCCGCAACGCCCTCACCCAGCGCCACCTCGACCTCAAGAACGACTTCTACACGCAGGTAAGGGCCTGCGGACAGACGCCGGACTCCGAGATCCGCCTGAGACAGCAGATCGTCAAACTGAAGGAACTCCGCGCCAAGGACGCCACCGAACTCGCCCAGCTGCGCACCGACGTCGACCACCTCGTCCGCGTGGTCAACCAACTGACCGCGCACAACCGGCAGCTGCTCCACGCGCTGTCCCAGCCCGACGCACCGGTCCGGGCTCTGCCGACCCAGCCGCACCCAGACGGGAGGCACTGAGTCGTCAACGATTGCTCCAAGCCGTGTTCGCGGGCTACGTGGCTTGCGGTGACGGCGAGTTCGCCCCCTGCGGCGGCCACTGCGTCGGGCGCCGCAGTCTTGCGGTCACATCACCGTTTCGGCTCGATGAGGCGACGGACGGCCTCTTCGGCCACGCCCCGGTAGCGGGCTGGGGACTCAGCGCTGCTGCCGGAGGCGCTGGCCCAGTAGGTGGCGATGACCAGGATGAGCTGCAGGAGCTCGTCGGGATCCCAGACAGGGTCGACCAGCCCTGCCTCCTGTGCCTGGCGCACCACGGCCGCCTTCTCCGCGTGGTGCGCGGTGACGGCATCAAGGGTGAGCGCCCTCTCGCACTGCTCCTCCAGCCGGGTCCAGCTCAGCATCCTCAGATCATCGGGATGCCGGAAGAAGTGCTCCACCAGATGGCCGGTATAGGCGATCAGGTCGTCTCCCTCGATACGCACCGCGTTGTAGACGTGCTCCATGGCGGCGCGGATCACCTCGTCGAACAGGCGCTGCTTGTCGCCGAAGTACGCGTAGAGGCGCTCCTTGCTGGCTCCCGCCTCCCGCGCGATGCGGTCGATGCGGGCCCCCGTCACGCCGTGCAGGGCGAATTCGGCTTGCGCGGCCTGCAGAATGCGGGCCTTCGCGTCCTCGGCTGATCTCCTCATGACCCCAGGATACATACGAACTATTTTGTTTGTATGCTGCGGGGTGACCCAGCATGCGCGGACCTACGCGGAGGCAAGCAGATGAACCGGAACATGACCGGCAGGACCGTTGTGATCACCGGAGCGAGTTCCGGGATCGGCGCCGAGGCGGCACGGCAGCTCGTCCGGCAGGGAGCCACCGTGGTGCCCGTCGGGGCGTCGAAGGAGACGACCGCCGCCATCGCCGAGGAACTCGGGGTCGAGCCGCTGACCGCGGACTACACGCGGCTGGCCGAGGTCCACTCCCTCGCCGAGCGACTGCTCGAACGGTGCCCCACCATTGACGTGCTGGCCCACAACGCCGGCGCCATGGTTCCCGAGCGGCGCATCACCGAGGACGGGCATGAGACGTCGCTGCAGATCAACTACCTCGCCCCCTTCCTGTTGCAGTCGCTGCTGCACGAGCGGCTCAGCGCGTCCCGAACCCACACCATCGTCACCAGCAGCGTGGCCCACTGGAACGGCCGGATCCGGCTCGACGACCTTTCCTTCGACAAACGCAGCTACTCAACCTCCACCGCCTACGCCGACTCCAAGCTCGCCGACCTGCTCTTCACCAGGGAACTCGGCCGGCGCACGCCGCAGACCGGGATCACTGCCGCCGCGTTCCACCCCGGGGTCGTAAATTCCAGCCTGGGCAGGGGCGCAGCAGGCATCACTCATCTGATGTACAACACCCGTCTCGGCCGCATGCTGATGATCGACAACGAAGAGGGCGCAGCGCCACTCGTGCACCTCGCCACCATCGCCGACCCGCACAGCATCAACGGCCAGTACTTCAACAAGATGAAGGCCGACTCCCGGACCTCGAAGCAGGCCCGCAACCCCGAACTCGCCCAGAGGCTGTGGGCGCACACGGAGACCATGCTCAGCCTGAGCAGCAACCAATGACGAAGGACCCAGGCCGCCGTTCGCATGCCACTCGGTTGTGAGCGCGCGTCCGGACGGCTACGCCGTTTCACGGAACGCTGCCTCGTCTGGAACGTGGGGTCATCGTTGCCAAAAGCCAGTTGAGATGGTGCCTTCGATGGGGAAGGGTCTGTGATCATGGAGTTCTTGAGCTACGGAGGGGCCGGGGCGATGTCATCTCCGGCCCACATTGACCTGGGACAGGAGCGGTGACGGTGGCGATGCGGGCGGTTCCACTGGTGGGCGGGCCGGTGGAGATACGGGGCGCGCTGGACCTGGAGCCCACACAGACAGGGGTGATGCCGCGCCGGTTGCCGGCGTGGACCAAGGAGCAGTACCAGGATCCGTCGGTCTACGGGGTGACCGTGATGCCTTCGGGGGTGCGGCTGGTGTTCCGCACCGATGCGCACACATTGGAGTTCGAGGTACTCACCTCGACCGTCCAGCTCGACTCCGACCCCCACCCTCGCCCGACCGGGATGCTGGAGTTGCTGGTGGACGGCGTCCTGGCCGGGCGTCAGCAGACGCCGGTGGGCAACGTGCTGCGGATGACGGACTCCTGGGCCGTACAGGGACTCATCCAGGGCGAACCAGCAACCGTACGGTTCGCCGGGCTGCCGGCCGGTATGAAGGACGTCGAGTTGTGGCTGCCACAGCAGACCCCGACGGAACTGGTGGCACTGCGCGCTGACGGCGACGTACTGGCACCGCTGCCGGACGGGCGGCGCCGCTGGGTGCACGACGGCAGTTCCATCAGCCACTGCATCGAGGCCGACGGCCCGACCGGGACCTGGCCGGTGGTGGCAGCTGCGCTCGGCGGGGTGGAGGTGATCAACCTCAGCCAGGCGGGCAACGCGCTGCTGGATCCCTATGTCGCCCGGACGATCCGCGATACGCCTGCCGACCTGATCAGCCTCAAGGTAGGCATCAACATCGTGAGCCTGTCCGCCTTCCGGCTGCGGACGTTCGGGCCCGCGGTACACGGATTCCTGGACACCATCCGGGACGGGCACCCGGACACCCCACTGCTGTTGATCTCTCCGGTGAGCTGTCCGGTCGTGGAGGAGACCCCTGGCCCGACCACGACCGGCCCGGACGGCAGGCTCGCTGCCCTGGGCGACCCGGCCGATGTGGCCGGCGGGGCATTGTCGCTGGCGGTGGTCCGTGCCGAGCTGGCCCGGATCGCTGCGGCACGACAAGCGTCCGATCCCCACCTCCACTATCTCGACGGACGCGAACTGCTCGGCCCCAACGAGGCAGACGACCTGGCCGACGGCCTTCACCCCACCGCCGCCGCGTACCGTCGCATGGGCAAGCGCTTTGCAGCCCACGCCTTCGCGACCGACGGTCCCTTCCGCTGAGTGAGCTGGGCTCCACACCTCGCACCAGGTGTGGAGCTTCCACGCTCCTCCGACCTGACAGTGTCTCCCCCAGGTCTTGGACGCCAGCTCCTTGCCATCACGGGCCAGCCCTCCGGCCAGTTCGGGGCACAGCCGTCCATGAGGGCTTTCAGGGAGCTGGCGGCGGAGGGGGAGGACTCGCGGTGCCTTCGGAGGGCTGTGGTGGCAGGGAACCCGGCGGAGTGAACCTCGGGGGTGGGAGACGCCGTGAACCGCTGTGCTGACGTGGAGGTTGACGACAGCGTGACCGTCGTGGTTTCTGCGCGTTGGGCAAGGTGACACGCGTGCATCAGAGTGTGGTGCGGTCCCAGTTCTCGCCGGCGTGGGGTTGGGGAACCGCGGGTGCTGACGACCGTCCTGTCAAGGCAGGTGGCCCCTGGTCTTCCCCTCGAAGACCAGGGGCTATCGACTTTCCTCGCTGGTGCGAATTGGCCGGTGGAGCCGTCGTGGTGGTGCGACAATGAGGCCGGTTTGAGGACTCGGTGACCTCTTGGCGGGACTGCTGACCGTCAGGGCCGATGCCATCAGTCGCGTTGGGCCTCACGGGAGGCCGGCTGTCCGCTCCTGCGGTTGGGTCGGCCGCGCGGAACAGGACCTGCCTCGGCAGGCACCTCACCGCGCGGCCGACCCGACCGCCTGGCTGATGCTCCACCGCCGCCTGGCCCGCGACTACGAGACCCTCCCGGCCCGCTCCGAGGCCATGATCCACCTGGCCATGTCCGACCTGATGGCCCGCCGCCTCACCGGCGAGGCAACCGTCTCCTGGCGCGACCCGGCATCGACGGATCAAAGCCGCATCCAGGGATGAAACAACGGGAGAAAACGACCTCTAAGCCGGCGCCCCCCGGTGCCGCGGCGCGCAAGTGGGCACACGCATGGGTGTTGCGGCACCGCGGTCCTCCTCCAGAAGCAGCGACCGGAACTGAGCGTTTTCCAACCTCACGTTGACGCGTGGTGAAGGACGAGGACGGCCTTCACCATGTCGGTGATCCGGTTGGTGCTGCAGCGGAGCTTCCGCAGAAGACGCCAGCCCTTGAGCGTGGCCATAGCTCGTTCGCCGGCGCATCGGATCTTGGCGTGACTGGTGTTGTGGCGGCGCTTCCACCCCTTCAGACGGCGACCGCGGAACGGGACTCGAACAGGCCCGCCGGCGCCTTGATACGCCTTGTCCGCCCAGCACTTCAGGCCCGCCTCGGTGAGCGCGTCGATGATTCCGTGGTGTCGGGTAGCAGTGAGGTCGTGGGTCGATCCGGGCAGGGCGGGCGAGGCCCAGAGCAGGCGTCCGAATGGATCGGCGAGGACCTGGATGTTCATGCCGTGGCGCTTGTGTTTCCCGGAGTAGTACGGGGAGTCCGCAGCGATCCGGTCGATCGGCAGCAGAGTGCCGTCCAGGATCACGAACGCCTTCTCGCGGATCGTCCGCATCGCCTCGGCGAGTGAAGGCGCGAGGGCGGCCAGGGCCTCGACAGCTTCGCGTATATAGCGGTAGACCGTGGGAATCCCGATGCCGAATCCGGCAGCGAGCTGGGCGCAGGTATCACCGCACCGCAGGTGCGCGAGGGTGAGCAGAGCTAAGCGGCCGACGGCCAGACGTCGCCACCGTGTACCGATCTTCGCCCGCCGCGCGGCCAGTTGACCGGTAAGGAACCGCAGGGCTCGGCTGGACAGATCGATCGAGGATGAGTAGACAAGCATGCGAAGCTCCTGGCAGGCGCGGGTGATCTTGGTCAAGAACCCGTCTACCAGGAGCTTTGTCGTTGCGCAGGGGAGTCCAACTTGCGGTCAGTATCGGGATGTTGG
This sequence comes from Streptomyces sp. NPDC050619, assembly GCF_040654815.1. Taxonomy (NCBI): domain Bacteria; kingdom Bacillati; phylum Actinomycetota; class Actinomycetes; order Kitasatosporales; family Streptomycetaceae; genus Streptomyces; species Streptomyces sp. NPDC050619. The sequence continues at coordinate 184,246 of NZ_JBFAIR010000013.1, forward strand.
AAATCGCTCAGTGTCATCGATCCCCCGCTGCGCAGCGCCTAGCCTTTCGCGCTGTCGACTGCGGTCTTGATCGTCGTGTGCGGGCGATTCTTCTCGAGGCTCGCGAGCCGGAGGATCACCTCATGTTGTGGCATGCCGGGCGTCGGCGGGGTGATGGGTGACGAGGAGTTGCCAGGTCAGTTCGGCCATCTCGTTCGGTGTGCGGGGGCTGTCGCGTTGGAGCCAGTCGGTGGCCACGCCGAGGAGTGCCCCGGCGGTGAATGCGGCGGGTACGTCGTGGGGGATGTCGGTCGTCGAGACGCTGTCCGGCGCAGCGCCGGCGTTGAGGCGCACCGTGACGTGGACGCTGGCGCAGATTCGGCTGCGGATGTGGTCGATGACGCGGGCGCTGCCCTGCGGTCCCAGGAGGCTGCGGTAGAGGCCGGCGTGTTCGGCGAGGTTCTCGAAGAACGCGACGAGTGAGCGGGCGGGTTCCGCATCCGGGGCCGCCAGCGCGGGGTCGAGGGCGGGGAGGGACTCGATGAGGGTGTCGATCGTCGCGGTGCAGGCGGCCTCGGCCAGTTCATGCACGTCCCGGTAGTGGTCGTAGAAGGTCGTGCGGTTAACCCCGGCCTGTTCCGCCACGTCCGCGACGCTGATCTGCCCCAGGTCCTGCTCCTCGACGAGCTTGATCAGCGCTCCCTGCAGGGCCGCGTGAGTACGCCGTACGCGGCGGTCGCCTGCCGGCGCGTTCCGTCGAGACGTGGTCATGGCCCACACTCTACCTAACCGACAAGTGTTGGTTTTCCAACTAGTGTCGGATATTGTGTTGTCTGAAGTGGACCTTCCGGTCGAGAGACGAAGCCCCATGAAGCTCACCGTGGACGAACCCAAGTGCGTAGGCGCCGGGCAGTGCGCCCTGATCGCCCCGACGTCTTTGATCACCGGGAAGAGGGAGACATCGTCGTACCGCTGACCGAGACCCCCGGGGGACGGGAGGAGGCAGCCCTTGGTACCGCAGGACTGATCTGCCCCGCTGGGTTCCACCCGCAAGGGGCTGAGAGCGCGGACGACGGCCCCCAGTTCGAGATCACGGGTCGACATCAGACCCGCAAATCCCTCACGAGGCGTTACCAGCAGACGATCGCTGCGGCGCCGGAACAGACAAGGAGTAGTGCAATGCAGGGACTCAACGGAAAGCGCATCGTCGTCGCCGGAGGTGCCTCCGGGATCGGCGCGGCCACCGCCGAGCGGCTCGCGGCCGAGGGCGCGGCGGTCGTGGTCGGTGACATCAACATCGACGCGGCCGAGGCCACCGCCAAGCGCATCACCAGTACGGGCGCAACGGCTTTCGCCGTCGAGTTCGATCTCGCCGATGAGCGTTCGGTTCGTGCGCTCGTCGACACCGCCGTCTCCCAACTCGGCGGCGCCGACGGCCTCTACAACGTCGCCGCCGACGTCTCGGCGGAGACCTTGGGCCGTGACGGCGATCTGCTCGACATGGACCCCGCCGTATGGCGGCGCACCCTGGAAGTGAACCTGATCGGCTTCGCGCTCACCAGCCGCGCCGTCCTTCCCCTCCTGCTGGAACAGGGCGGTGGTGCCATCGTCAACACCTCCTCCCTCGCGGCGCACGTGGGCGACCATGCGCGTGCGGCCTACCAGACAAGCAAGGCGGGGATCAACGCACTCACCCGGCACATCGCCTCCCGCTGGGGCAAGCAGGGCATCCGCTGCAACTGCGTGTCTCCCGGAGTCGTGCTGACCGAATCCGCGCAGAAGATGGCTCTGAGTCCGGAGGCGCTGGAGTTCACCCGCATGACGCTTCCCAGCACCCGCTTCGGCAAGCCGGAAGACCTGGCCGGCGTCGTCGCGTTCCTCCTGTCCGACGACGGCGAGTGGATCAACGGGCAGGTCTGGTCGGTCAACGGCGGCGCGATGCTCCGCGAGTAGCGACCACGAAGCCCTGCGAACCCTTGGGCCTGCTCACGGTTTTGATCGTGAGGTTGAGACAGGTCTTGGCCCAGTCGACGAGGGTACCGGCACAGGCGCAGTCGGGGTCCAAGTAGCTGCAGGCGGAAGGGGATCTCGCGGGCCACTCCGGCCGACCAACGTGTACTTCGCGAAGTCGGTGGCCGGGGCCTTCACCAGATCGGCGACGTACTTCGCCGCGGCGGGCGGAACCTCATCCAGTGAGCCGCTTTCAACCCGCGCCGTGTTCTGGATCAGCCTGCATCTGACCTGCTCAAATTGAGGTTGGAAAACGCTCACTGTGTTACATCCAACGTCAACCCCTGCCTGAGCATCCGCGCACGAGGTTCAACACGTAGAACTTGACAGGGAACACACTCGCGGCACCGCCACCTCCGCTGGTCATCCATGTCAACCTCGCGAGCGTCCACGTCCACCTCGTGACCGAGTGACGCAAACCACTCCAATCCGGCCTCCGTTTTGGTCCGAGTCGGCCCAGATCAGACGGCGTTGATCAGGCTGTGTACCCGCTGACGGCACTCGGAATCGATCTCGGTCGAGCCGCGATGGGGACGCCTGCCTCCAGCACCGGAGCCAGGCATACGAATGCCTCCAGGATGGCCATCCTGGAGGCATCGCTGGCGCCGATTGGAGGTCGGTACCGGACACCGCCCGTGGTTTTAGCGGGCCTGGGTGGCGTCTCTGCCCTTGCGGGACGGCTCCACAGTGCCACACAGCACCCACCAGACAGGTTCTCTACGACGGCCATTCCACCCAGGCGAGCGATTGGGTCTTCACTATCTGCCTCCAGCTGCAGGCGATCTCGTTCTGCTCGGGGACCTCACCGGCCGCTACGCCGCTGGCAGCTACAGCCGCCTCGGCTCCGACGGCCGGGCCGTAGTGCTTCGCGCAGACCGCCAGGGAGCGGCCGACCACGGGCACCGGATCACCGCAGCCATCGCCTGCCACGTGGCGCGCGCCGGCGGCACCGCCGACCAACTGGCCCAGCTCCTGCTGCACGCCGAGCACGAAGGCGGACGGCACCCCCGGAATATCGCGCTGCGCTCCGGCCAGTCAGGCGCACGGGACTACATCCGCCGGGCGTGGGACAGCGCTGCGGCCGCGGTCAGCAACACGAGAGTGCTGGGCTCCCACCACGACGCGCACGAGGTTCTCGCCGCGCTGCGCGACCGCATCGAGACGACGCCCTGGCGCGGAGAGCGTGGGCGGACCGCGCTGCGGGTGCTGCGCGGCACCTGAACTTCGCTGAGATCGCGGGCGGTCCCCTGCACCATGCCAGCGAACGCCAGACCGCGGAGGAAGCCGGCATCTCCCGCACGACTCTGCGGGTCGTCTATGAGACCGTCCTCAAACCGAGAGGCTGGCTGCGCCGGCTGCGAGTCGGCCACGGCCGCGAGGGCTCGACCTGGTACCTCGCCGACGGCAGCGCCGACGATCGCATCATCCCCACTCTGCGGTCTCGTTTCCGGACCACTCAGTCCCCCCCCGACCCGGCACTTGAGGAGTGGCCCATCCCTGAGACGGGCGCAGCGGCCGACATCGACTCCACGGCCGCCTGATGGGCCACGACGCCTTCGCCCACCACGGTCTGGGCAGCGCCGCGCTCTTGCTCATCGGCTCACTGCACGCCCGCCCGGCACAGACGGTCGGCGAACTTGTCGGCTCGTCATCGGTATCCCGCGCCACCATCTACCGCACCGTGCGACGCCTGGCCGACCAGGGCCTCGTCCACCACAGCGGAGAGACCTGGACCCTCGCACCTCGCGCCCTGGAGGGCTTCGGCAGCGGCTCTCCGGAGGCTGCGACCGAAGAGATCGCAAAGCCGGCTCAGGGCTAGGACTCCGTCGCGAAGCGGCATGGAACCACGGGCGTCGCGGCCCAGCGCAAGGCGCTGCACGCTGCCGAGCGCGTGGCGTACCGGGATGTGCTGGAGCGGCTGTCGGAGCACCGCGGCAGGGCCATGGTGATCGTCCGTGATGGGCGCCGGGTCCTGGTTCCCGCACCACGCCCCGACGAGATTCCCTCCGCGTGGCAGGCCCCAGACGGATGCGTCCTCGATCCGGTCACCGGCCGCGCCGCTCCCGACTGGCGGATCGTCACCGATGGACGGCTGATCCTCATCACCCCTGCCGACCAGCGCAGTTACGACGAGCTGGCCGCCGCCCATGCCGAAGCCCTCAGCGAATGGGAGTCCGCAGCGTGAACCCACCCCCTCCAACCCCGGCCAGTCACAGCGACGAGGTCACCGCCCGAGCGCTTCGCGAGCAGTACGAGTCCGGTGCCACGGTCGACGAACTCGTCGCGAGCAGTGGCCTGTCGTACGGCACGGTCCTCAACCGGCTCCACGACGTCGGGACCGTGATGCGCACGTCATGGCAGACCCGTCGGATGCGTCAGGACGCGCAGGCACGCAAACGCCTCGCGGCCCATCTGCGGACCTTGTATGAGCAGCACGGCGCGACCCTCACCGAGCTCTCCGCGGTTGCGGGAGAGACGAGGCGTGCTGCCCGACGACTGTTGATCGAGGCCGGCGGCAGCGTTCGCACCACGCAGCAGACCCTGCGGATGCGGTCCGCAGCGCGGGCCGCCGGGCGGCAGAAGCTCGCGATGTCCCTGCGGACGCGCTACGAAGCCGGATCCACGGTGCCGGAACTCGCCAAAGAGTGCAGTTACTCCAGCAAACACCATCTGATCTGCGACGGCAGGGGCACCCCGCTGCACGTCATCACGACCGCCGCCTACGTCAACGACATCACCCAGACCCTGAATCTCATCGACGGCATCCCGTCCGTCGCCGGGCGGCCCGGTCGGCCGCGCCGGCGCCCCGTCTCGGTCCTGGGCGACAAGGCGTACGACTCCCGGGCCGTCCGGCGCGAACTGCGCAAACGCCGGATCAAGCCAGTGATCTCCCGCAAGGGCGCCCCGAACATCAAGGGCCTGGGCAAACTCCGCTACGTCGTCGAGCAGACCTTCGCCCTGCTCCACCAGTTCAAACGCCTCGCCGTCCGATGGGAACGCCGCCCTGAACTCCACGACGCCTTCCTCTCGTTGGCCCGCAGCCTGATCTGCTGGCGGCGGCTCAAGAAGACCGGAACATGAACCTGGCGCCAGCTTCTAGGAGTGTCGGCTCACGATTGAGTTGGCGTATGAAGCGAGATCGTGGGCCCAGACCTGTAGGCGCCGTCTCTGAGCGTGTCCAGAAGCGGGAGGGCGTGCCGGTAAGTTGCTGACCAAGTGATGTTGGTGCCGCCATGGGGTGCTCGGGTCAGGTCCACAGATGCCCGATGAGACGCGAACGGCCCCGCGGCCTGTTCGTAGCTGAACCGCTGGTCGGGAACCAACTCGATAATGCGCTCGCGGCAGCACACCCGTCCAAGACGAGAACGGATGGTGCGGAGGTCATCTACGCGTGCCGGTTTCTCTACCTCGTAGTAAGAGGTCCAAGACGGCCAGGATTCTGCATCCAGGAGTGCGGCGTAGCAGTAACAGCGAGGGACGACACCCGGCAAGGCCAGAGCGTGTCCCGCCATGATCGTGTTACGAGCTCTTAGGCTTTTACCCGTCAGGCGCCTTTCGCTGAGCCGTTCACGACCGGCCCGTCCTGCGTACTGACTCCAGATGTCCTCACTCCTGTCCCGTTCCCGACCAGCATTTCCGGACCAGTCACGGACCGCGACCCACGGATCAGCCCTCAGATGCTCCACCTTGACTGACGCGCCCCCTCTCCTGGGCCAGACGTCGGAACCGGCTGTTGTGGAACACCAGGGGATCCCGCTCGGGTTCGGCCTTCAGACCGTGAATTTCGAGGAGCACGATCGTGTGATCGCCTCCGGGAAGTTCGGCGTGCAGTGAGCAGTTCAGCCAGAGACTTGCGCCGTGGATGTAGACACCGCCCTCCTCGTCGGCATCCCAGTCGACGCTCGCGAACCGGTCGCCGGCCTTGCCGGCCAGTGACCGGCAGATCGCGTCCTGTCCCTCGGCCAGCACGCTCACACCCACTCGATTTCGCTTACGCAGTCGGGGCCATGTCGTCGAGGTGTCCTGCACACAGACCGATATCAGAGCGGGTGCCAGGGATACCGGGGTGAACGTGCTCGCGGCCATGCCCACCGGGCTGCCGGAGTCGAGTGCGCACACGGCTGTCACCCCGGACGGAAAGCAGCCGAAAGCCTGACGCAGGAGAGCGGGATTGGCCGGTGTCGCATTGAGACTCATTGCGTTCTCCAGAGATGGTGAATTGGTTCCTGGCGCGGGCTCGGATCGTGCAGAGCGGTACTTCGAGGGCACCGCCGGCGACAGGTTTCAGTTCTGCGCCGACAAGACCGCGCCCAGCTGCCGTATCGCGCCGTTGTTGCCGACCACGTGCTGGGAAACACAGCGGACATCGCGCCAGCGGCGCTGAAGTGAGCTGGTGCTGTAGAGGCCCGCGCTGCCCGAGAGAGTCATGATTTCGTTGAGGAGTCGGATGCCCTCGTGATGGATGTGCTGCGTGCCGCCGGTGTAGGTGAACCACTCGGCCGGGGTGGGCGCCTCTTTGGCGAGGGCACGGTCCATGACGAGGCGTCCGGTGTGTTCCGACAGGGCCGTCAGGGCGATCGTGCGCACATGCAGTTCCGCGAACTTCTCCTGGAACACCGGGTCCTCACCGAGCAGCACCCTGGGGTTGAACGCCGGCCGCTTGGTGGCGGCGAGTGCGGAGAGATCGGCGAGCGCACCCTCCAGGGCGCCGAGGATGACGGCGTCGTGCGAGGCCCCCGTCGGTGAGTACGGCAGGTCGTAGAGGGGAGCGGGGATGTTGTTGTCGCCGAACATCGGCCCCGTGTGTTGTTCCGGCACGAAGACGTCGTCCATCGTGAAGTCGGTGCTCTGCGTGGCACGCAGGCCGACCGCGTCCCACGTGTCGAGGAACGTGACCTGCTCGGGCCGGAACAGCGCGACCCGCATGTCCGGGCGGCCGTCCGGCAGCGGAGGCGCCCCTTCGACGAGGAATCCTCCGAGCATCCAGTCCGGGGTGAACGGGCCGCTTGCGAGCGGCCAGCGACCACTGATCCGGTAGCCGCCCCTCACTGGCGTCGCCAGCCCTTTCGGAGCCACGGCTCCACGGAGCATCAGGTCGGCACCGCCCACGAAAACCTCGTTCTCCAGCGTCTCCCGGGGCAGGGACCGTACGAAGAACCAGGCCATCGAAGCGGCCTGAACAGTCCAGCCCGTCGAGCCGTCGGCTCGTGCGATCTCCCGCACCACCCGGGCGGCCTCCAGCAGCCCAAGCTGCTCTCCGCCCCACACCCTGGGCAGGGCCATCCGGAATACGCCCGCCTCACGCAGGGCGGCGATGAGATCCGCCGGGACAGCCCGTGCGTTCTCACCTTCGGCAGAACGTGCCGCGATCTCGGGGAGAAGTGCGCGGACTTGACCGAGCACGTTGTCGCCGGTTTGTCGGTCCTGGGATCGAGCGGGGTCAAGAAGCGTGGCCATGAAGGGGCTCCTAGCTCAATATGCGTGGGCTGGTCGTCAACCGAGTCTTTTTCAGAAGGTGACTGCGGCTTAGGATGACATCTACGTTACGGCCAGGAAAACCAGAACTTTCCTATAAGGCTTATCAGGGATCCCATGACAGCAGGAGCGAAATGGCGGCCAGTTTTTCCCTACGCCAATTGGAATACTTCGTCGCGGTGGCGGACACCGGCTCCATGAGCGCGGCGGCGGTGCGGTGCCATGCCTCCCAGGCGAGCATCTCCACGGCGATCGCCGACCTGGAACGCCGCCTCGGGGTCCAGTTGCTGGTACGACGCCGGGCGAAGGGAGCCTTCCTCACGGAGGCCGGCAGCCGGGTCCTGGACCGTGCCCGAGCCATGCTGGCGCAGGCAGACGAACTCAGGGCGAGCGCACAGGCGGAGGAAGGCCGGCTGGCCGGCCGCCTGACGATCGGGTGCTACGCGGCCCTGACGCCGTTTCTCATTCCGCCCCTGGTGGACGGGTTCAGGCAGGTCCACCCGGCGGTCGACGTCGAACTGATCGAGGGTCAGCTGGACGAGATGCGCCAGGCCCTGCTCCAGGGCGCCTGCGACCTGGCCCTGTTGTACGCGTTCGGCGCCCAACCCGGTCTGTCCTGCACGACGCTGCACCGCAGCCATCCGTACGTCATCGTGTCCGCCGGCCATCCGATGGCCGAGCGCGAGTCCGTCTCACTCGCTGAACTGGCGGACGAACCACTGATCATCTACTCCGAGCCTCCGGCCCAGCAGAACGCGGACCACTGGTTCTCCCTCGCGGGAGCAGAGCCGAACATCCGGTACCGGACCTCGAGCATCGAGGCGGTCCGCAGCATGGTCGCACGCGGCCTCGGCTTCGCCACGTTGATCCAGTCCTGGCCGACCGACACCAGTGTCGAGGGACTTCCCCTGGCATCCGTGCCCCTGAGCGACCCGCTGGACGAAGTCGAGCTCGTGATCGCCCACGCGGCACACGTCACCCCCACCCACCGGGCGCGTGCCTTCCTCCAGTACGCCAGAGAGACGCTCGCCCGCCCGGAGACTCCGCGGGCAACCGACTGACCGCCGTTGGGCGTTGAGCGCGTTGCCGGGACAGTGCACGGACGCCGGATTGCTCGTACGCAACGTGTTTCAGCCCGACACCACGCACTCCCACTACGAAGAACGGCACATTGGCAGCTCGCAACGACCCCGGCCGTCGCTCGGGCCGCACCCTCGCGCTTCCCACCCGCCACCGCGGCTCCCGGCGCCGCGAACGGTAGGTCAGGCAGGTCAGGCGGCGCGGCAACCGGTGTCGGCCGGCGAACGCGGTGCGCCGACCACCCGGGGATTACGGCCCCGGCGCAAATGGACGACCGTCATCGTGCCAGCCAGCCACTGCGGACCCTCGCCGCATGCGCATGCTGGCCGTGTCGTGCGGTGCCGGGCCAACTCGTGGACGCGAACGGCAAGCCCGTTGGCGTCCAGGGCCCGCCCACTCTCGCCGGCGACTGTATCGCCGACCCCGCAGGGGAACCACGGAGCCCGGTTACCGCCCGAACCGACCGCCGCGTCAGCCGTCGCGTTCCGCGCCGACGAGGACGAAGGCCATCGTGACCGGTTGGTCGCTTCGATTGCGCCAGCCGTGGCGGGTGCCGTTCTGGATCACGATGTCCCCTGCCGAGAGGCGGGTGCACCGGACGTCGTCGAGTTCGAGGACGATCTCGCCCTGCAGCACGATGCCGTAGTCCACGGTCGGCGTGGTGTGCATGCCGTCGGGCTCCATGAGGTCCGCGATGCCGGGCGAGTCGGCCCGCTGCTCCTGGTTGAAGGCGACGGGATCGAACGCCGGGTCGGCCATCGCGGTGTCCGGCGGAAAGGTCAGCACGACGAACCGCGTACCGCCGGGTGCAGGGAGCAGGCTGGTGACCTTCGGCGTGGGGTCTTCTCCGGTCCGGCCGACCGGTTCGCCGGGTTCGGTGGCCCACGGCAGGCGGGACACCCAGCCCGGCAGGCTGGTGAACTCACGGCTGCGCGGCACGGGACCGTCGCTGACGACGACCGACCTGCCGTTCTCGTCATGGCCGGTGACGACTCTGCGCATGCGTCTCTCCTCAATCGCGTCAGTCGGGTCCGTGGGATCCGAAGGGCCGCCGGACCCGTCGAATCGGTCGGGGCGGTCGGGTCAGCCGGATCGGCCGTTGCCGGGCCCGGTCGAGGGACCGAGCTCGGCCGCCCAGGTGTCCAGGACCTCCGCCACGGTCGGGGCGGGTGCCCTGAGCAGGGACGATGCCACCGTGCGTACGAACATCCGGTGCCGGTCGTCCGTGAGGTACTCCACCGGGGACTTGCCGTCCACCCGCGCGAGCAGCAGTGCAGACAACAGTGAAGCGGCTCGCACCTCAAGGGCCGGCCGAGGCTCCCAGTCGACGCACCGCACGTACTCCTCGACCAGCACTCGGGCGGACCGCAGGAGATCGGCGCGGCGCTCGGGCACCACCAGGCTCTTGAGGAGCAGATGATTGACGCAGAAGGCGAGGTCGAAGGCCGGGTCTCCGTACCAGGCACACTCGGCGTCCAGCAGCACGGGCCCGGACGGTCCGACGAGGATGTTCTTGGGACTGACGTCACCATGCACCAGGGCCAGGTGCGTGGTGGCCGTGCGGTCGGCGAGGCTCTGGAGGATGTCGCTCAGAGCAGGGTGCGCGGCGGCGGTGGCCAGCAGGTACGGCTCGATACGCAGCGCGTGGAAGTTGTCGTCGGTGGCGAACGCCGTGGCGAGGGCTACGTCGCCGGCGCTCGCCGCGTGCAGGGTGCCGAGCAGCTCTCCGACCGCCGCAGCGGTCGTCTCCCGCACCTCGCCGCGCAGCAGTTGCGCTTTCCACACGGGGTAGTGCTCGGGTGGCAGGAACGCCATCGCGAAGAGACCGGCTTCGGGGTCGTGGGCCAGCAGTTCGGGCACGCTCTCCGGGCGGTGCCGGGACGCGAAGCGCATCCACGCCCATTCGAAGGCGTTGCGAGAGACCGGTGCCTGCCAGTCGGCGGCGACCTTCAGCTTGGCGAGGGCGCGTTTGACGCAGAGGGAACGTCCCGGCAGGTCCACTCGCCACAGATCCGACGAGACACCGCCGGTCAATGGCGTCCAGCGGGCGGCTTCGCCGGGTCCGGCGAGCTCGCGGGCGGTCAGGAAGTCGGCCAGCGCGAGGTCGGGGACGGGGCCCGGGCTCACCTGCGCGGAGGTCGGGCTCATCACCGGTCACCGGACCCGGTGATCGGATCGAGGGGGCGGTTGCAGGCGTGGGCCGGTGCCTCGCCCGCCAGGATCCGTACGACTTCCTCGGCGGCTCGGCGGCGCAGTTCCGTGACCGAGGCGTCGGAGGAGAAGGCGATGTGCGGGGTGAGGAGCGCTCCCGGCTGGTCCAGCAGTCCGGCGGGGACGTGCGGTTCGGTCTCCAGTACGTCGAAGGCGGCTCCGTCCAGGTGTCCGCTGTCCAGCGCCTTGACGACCGCGTCGGTGTCCACCAGGCCACCCCGGCTGACGTTGACCAGCAGGCCACCCGGTGACATCAGCTCCAGTTGCTCGGCACCGATGATGTGGTGCGTGTCCGGCGTGAGCGGCACATGGAGGATCACCACGTCGCTGCGGCGCAGCAAATCCTCCAGGCCCACCATCTCCACTCCGGGGGCGTCCTTCGGCGGATGCGGGTCGTGGGCCAGGATCCGGCAGCCGAACGCACCGAGCTTGCGCACGGTGGCGCGTCCGATGCGCCCGTATCCGACGACGCCGCAGGTCAGCGTCGACAGTCGGCGCAGCCGGGCACCGGCGGGATCCCAGCGGCCCGCGCGGACCTCCCGGTCGGACACGGCCAGGCCCCGCGTCCAGGCCAGCACCATGCCGACGGCGTGGTCGGAGACTTCCTCGACGCAGTAGTCCGGCACGTTGGTGACCCACACACCGCGCTCGGTGGCGGCGTCCACGGCGATGTTGTCGAGTCCGACCCCGAGCCTGGCCACGATCCGCAGATCCGGCGACGTGCCGATCGCGCCGGCGGAGACGGGAGCCCAGCAGGTCAGGACTCCGGCGGGCCGGTGCTCGGCCACCAGGTCCTCGATCGCCTCGGCTGAGGCGGGATCGGCGGGGCCGGTCACCAGGGTGTGGCCGGCCTCCTCGATGACCGATCGCTCGACGGAGTCGTCGGGCCAGGCGTAGTCGGTGAGCAGCACGGTGCCTGGGCGGCTCGGTGGGTTCATGGCAGGTCGTCCTCGCAGAATCGTGCGGCCGCGGCGGACCGGCCGGGTGTCACGTCCGGTCGTGTCCGATGAGCGGGTCTGATCGCCACCCGGAAGGGCGGCCGTCGGCATGTCCGGTTGGCCGTCGGCCGCCAGGGCGGGGTGGGAGGGGGTCGCTGGGCTCGGGTCGGGGTCGCCGGCGCTCGCCGACTTGTGGTCGGTGCGGGCGCCACAGGATGCCCCTGGAACGGATCACGAGATGTCGGGGCACATCGAATCACTTTGTCACAGCCACGTGATGCTAACGATAGCATTCCGCCTCTTCCTCACGTCGAGAGTGCGCCGCGTACCCGGTCCCGGCATCCCTGCCGCGGGGCTCGCTCCGCTCCGAGGAGCCCAGCCATCACGGGAAATCGAGAAACGCCGAAGAAATCCGGCGTTCACACCTTGACGCGCAAGAGACTTCGCCCTCATGGTTTCTGCCAGTGCCGACCGTGTGACCGATAAGTGTCCGCACAGGGTCCGGCTGTCGAAGACGCCATAGCCACGGACGTCCCCGACGGGCGATATACGGCTGAATTCCGCATGCGGTGTCCGACCGAGCGGCAGCCCGTCGCCCTCATTCCGCCAGTCGCCGACACCATCGCCGTCGTCGACTCGAGTCCGTGTTCAGCTCACCGCTTCTCTTCATCGCCCGTACGTCCCCGTACCGGCGATGGATCCGCCGCGGCCTGCCGTGGCCCATTCCTCCTCAGGAGCCGCTATGACTCACGCAGCGCAAGTCGACACCAGTGCGGTACCCGCAAGCGACACGCAGGAAAAGACCCCGGCCCCCCTGTCCCGCCCCATGATCGGGGTGGGTTTCCTGGTGGTGGTCCTCTCCTACATGGTCAACGCGATGGACCGCCAGGTCTTTCCTCCCCTGCTGCCCAACATCCGTGCGGAGTACGGATTCTCCCTGGAGCAGGGCGGGCTGCTGGCGACGAACTTCACCCTCGGCATGGCCCTGGCCGGTCTGCCCGCGGGCTACCTCCTGGACCGCTTCCGCCGCAAGACGGTGTTGGTGGTGAGCATCGTGATCTACTCCCTGGGCACGATGGCCACGCCTCTGGCCACCGGTTTCGCAGACATGACGCTGTACCGGGTCGTCTCCGGCTTCGGGGAGGGCATGCAGTCCGCCGCCATCTTCGCGGCGATCGGCGCCTTCTTCGCCCACCGGCGGGGCCTCGCCTTCGGCGTCATCGGCGTGGGCTACTCCGTCGGCGTGTTCATCGCCCCGCTCATCGGCGTCCAGCTCGTGAGCATGCACGGCACCTGGCACTCGCCGTTCTACCTGTTCGGCGCGGCCGGCCTGCTGATCGCCGCCGCCGCCGTCTTCCTCGTGAAAGCCGGGCTCACCGAACACTCCGCCGAGAAGGTCGTCTCGACCAAGACCTACGAGTACATGCCGACCTCCGCCTACAACCGCAACACCATCGCCCTGGCCGTCCACGCGGTCCTCAGCGGTGTGGCGATCTACGGGTTCCTCGGTCTCTACCCGACGTTCCTCATCACCTCGCTGCACTACACCTCCGGGCAGGCCGCCCTGGCCATGAGCTGCCTCGGTTTCGGCGGCATGACGGCCATCTTCGGCGGCTGGCTCGGCGACCGCTTCAACCAGCGCAACCTGCTGATCCTGAGCATGCTGGCCGTCTCCGCCATCAGCGTGTGCATCTACGAGACGCAGGCCGGAATCGGCATGCAGTGCGTGTTCGCCTTCCTCATGGGCGCCTTCGGCCTCGGCTTCGTCTACCCCAACACCAACAGCGCGATACAGCGGGCCGTCCGTCCCGCGCAGATCGGACGCGCCTCCGGTCTCTTCGTCACCAGCTACTACGGGCCGGCGGCCTTCTCGGGCCTGCTCTTCGCCGCCCTGGTGGACTCCTTCGGCTGGGACCGGGCAGGGCTGCTGCAGGTCACGGTGCTGCCACTGGCGGGCGCCCTGGCCCTGACCTTCGTCCGCCCCTCGAAGTTCAACAACGCGGTCCACTAGCGAGTCGGTCCGCCGGACATCTGCCGCCGTGTGGCACCGGGCGCCCGCCCGGTGCCACACGGCGGCGCTCCTCCGACAGCACACGAAGGCAACCGCCGACATGCCACGGGCCTGCCCACCGCCGAGCGGTGGGCAGGCCCGTGGCGCGATCGCCCGGCAGGTGTCCGACGTCAGAGGCTCTCGGCCACGACCGGATTGCGCAGAGCACCGATGCCCTCGATCTCCACCTCGATCTCGTCCCCGGGGCGGATCGGCCCGACGCCGGACGGCGTGCCGGTCATGATCGCGTCTCCGGGCAGCAGTGTCAGATAGCGGCTGAGGTAGCTGACGATGCCGGGAACGTCGAGCAGCAGGTCGGCGGTGCTCGCCGACTGCACGACGGCGCCGTTCACACGGGTCGTCAGCGACAGTGCCGAGGGGTCGAGTTCGGTCGCGATGACCGGCCCGAGGGGGGCGAACGTGTCCTGCCCCTTGCCGATCAGCAGCGTTCCGAATGCGCTTTCCCTGCGCTGGACGATGCGGTCGCTGACATCATTGCCGCACGTATAGCCGAGGATGTATTCATGGGCCTCAGAGGGCTTCACATGGCGGGCTTCCTTTCCGATGACGACGACCAACTCGCCTTCGAAATGGATCAGTTCGCCATCCCTCGGATAGACGATCGCGTCACCCGGCCCGATCGCCGCGGTGCTCGGCTTCATGAAGCACACGGGAACTTCCGGAATCTCGCGGTCGGTCTCGTCGACGTGCGAGGCGTAGTTGTAGGCGAACCCGAAGATCCGGGGTCGCTCGAGCGGCGGAAGAATGACCACGTCGCCGACTTCGTCGACGTCCCCCGTAGGGAACAGTCCGGTGAAGGGATCACCGTCGAATCGCGCGATTCTTTCGTCACCGGATTCCAGCTCTCCGTAGTGACGCACGCCGCTGACGGCATACCTGACGATCCGCACGGACACCTCCCCAACTAGGCAGCCGTGGGCGGCTGCACTGCCCATTCAGCAATGCTAACGTTAGCACAATGATGGTGATCAACCCGGAACCACCACCTCTCTGACCACACAGAGTGCGACGAAATGCTATCGTTGGCATACGGAAAGTGACGGCAGCGGGATGAGTCAGCTCGAGGGGGCCCTTACGTGATCACGACCAAGGACATCGCCGAACGCCTCGGCATCTCCGTGTCGACGGTCGGCCGGGCGCTTTCCGACGATCCGCGCATCAGCGAGGAGACCAAGTTCCGGGTCCGCCAGGCCGCGTCCGAGATGGGATACGTCGGCAACCGGGCGGCGCGGATGATGCGCGGAGCGTCCAGCAACGTGGTCGCGCTGGTCATCCCGGACATCCGCAACAGCTTCTACTCGACGATCGCGCACGAGTTGTCCAAGAGCATGGAGGCCGAGGGCTTCCAGCTGATGCTCTCGGAGACCGACGACGACCGGATGGTGGAGCTGCGCCACCTGCGCGAGCTGTCCGCCAACCGCGTCGCCGGCGTCATCATCGTGCCCACCGCACGCCCGCACGGCGACTCCGTCAAGCTCCTGCGCGGCCTGCCGCACCTTCAGCTGCTGCGCCGCCACCCGCTGCTCGGTTCCCAGTGGTTCGGCGTGGACGACCACGAGGCACTGCGCCAGGCCGCGGCCCACCTGGTGGCCCAGGGGCACACCCGCATCGCATACGTGGGCGGCCCCGAGGAACTGCCCACGGGCGCGGAGCGTCTGCGCGGCTTTCACAGCGCCCTCAGCGAAGGCGGCCTGCCCGACGACGCCGGGCGGGCGGAGCTGGGACCGCCGTCATCCGTGGATTACGGCCGCCAGGCGGTGCGCCGGCTGCTGAAGGGGCCGGACGTGCCCACCGCGCTCGTGCTGGGATCGGTTCAGCTCACCATCGGGGTCCTGGAAGAGTTGTCCGAGCAGGACGTGAAGGTGCCCGGGGAGCTGTCCGTGGTCGGGTTCGGGGACGAGCCGGGGTTCTCCTGGTGGGGACCCGGACTGACGACGATCGGGCTGCCGATCCAGGAGATGGCCACCGGTTGCGCGCTGTGGCTGATGCGCCGGCTCAAGACCAAGCCGGGCAACGACGGCCCGTACACGTCGGTCTCCCCTGGATCACTGGTCCTGCGCGGCAGCACGGCACCGCCTGCCGGGAAGGCTTCGTCCAGGTCCGCCTGAGCCAGGGGCGGCCTCACCTACGAACGCCGAAAGCGCCCGGAGCGATGCACTCCGGGCGCCTTCGCATGTGCGGCGCGGGTCAGTACGTCCCACTGCGCAGCCGCCCCATGACGCGGGCGGTGCGGGCGAGTTCGTCGAGCACCTGCTCGGCAGCGGCCTCGTGAATCTTGCCGGGCCTGAAATCGCCGCCCTCGACGAGGCCGTTGACGAACGGGATGCTCACGGTCGGGCCGATCGGCAGCATCCTGAGGTTCGCCACGACCTGCTTGCCCATCTGCACCGCGCGAGTGCCCGCCGAGACGCCTCCGTAGCTGACGAACGCGGCCGGCTTGTGCTGCCACTCCACGGCGAGGTAGTCCCAGGCGTTCTTCAACGGGGCGGGGAAGCAGCCGTTGTATTCCGGGGTGACGAAGACGAACGCGTCCGACGCGTCGACGATCCGGCTCCACGCGCGGGTGTGGCTCTTCGTGTACTGCCGCAGAGCGGGCGGATGCGGCTCGTCGAAGAAGGGCAGAGCGAGTTCGTACAGGTCGATGGTGTGGGACTCGAACTGGTCGCACTCCGAGGCGCGGAGAGCGAACCAGTCCGCGACGGACCTGCCCACACGTCCGGGGCGCGTACTGGCCACAACGGTGGTGAGGGTCATGGGCGCCACGGAGGGCTGGAGTGTCATGTCGGGCTCTCTTCCCTGTCGGACGCCTTGCGGCCCGGCGGACCCGCGCCCCCTGTGCTGTCCGTCGTCCAGAAGGGCGCGGGTCCGCCGGAGTTCTCACCGGAGCACCGGCTGTGCGAACGATAGCATTAACGTCCGGACGAACCAAGGACGAAACAAGGGGGCGCCAAACCAGGCGACCGCCGATGGATCGAGCGACGCCCCGCTCTTGACAGAGCAGCCACCGCTTTGCACGATTGCGCTATCGTTAGCATGAAGAGCCGCAATGAACGAGCAACCTTCGCCATGACCTTCTCGCTCGTGCCCAGCGCCGCTGCGCCGATCCAGGTGCCGCCCAGCGGGGGCCGACCGAGCCCGTTTCGTCGGGGAGGACCTCGCTCCGTACGCCTTCCGTCGCCTCCGGCTGCGGGGACGCCCCCGATGACCGGCACGGGCGGATTTCTCTGACCCGATTCTTCTGACCCGATTCTTCTGACCCGATTCTCCTGGCCCGATCGTCCGAACTCCGAAAGGTCGCACCGCAATGACAGACGCGCGGATCGCCAAGCTCTACGGCCGCAGGGTGTGGGACTCCCGCGGTCGGCCGACCGTCGAGGTCGAGGTCCACCTCACGGACGGTGCGGTGGGCAGGGCGATCGCGCCGGCGGGCGCATCGACGGGCCAGGGCGAGGCCCTCGACCTGCGCGACGGCGGCAGCCGCTTCGGCGGGCTCGACGTCCGGCGCGCGGTGGGCTCGGTGAACCACGAGATCGCCCCCGCCCTCGCCGGCCGTGACGCGGGTGACCAGGAGACCGTCGACCGGCTGCTGGTGAACCTCGACGGCACCCCCGACCGCAGCCGTCTGGGCGGCAACGCGATCGTGGCCACGTCCATGGCGGTTCTGCACGCCACCGCCGCGTCGGCGGGCGTGCCCCTGTGGCAGCACCTGGCGGGCGGACGGCCGGTCCGCATCCCGCTGCCGGAGATCCAGATCTTCGGCGGCGGAGCCCACGCGGACCGCCGCGTCGACGTCCAGGACTTCATGGTGGTCTGCCCGGCGGCACGGAGCTTCTCCGAGGCCCTGGACTGGACGGCGGAGATCTACCGGACGGCCGGAGCCCTGATGCGCAAGGCCGGCAAGGCGCAGGGTGTGGCAGACGAGGGCGGGTTCTGGCCCGCCTTCGACTCCAACGAGGAGGCGCTGGAGATGCTGACCCTGGCCATCGAGAGCGCGGGCTTCGCGCCCTCCTCCCAGGTGGGCATCTCGCTGGACGTCGCGGCCTCGCAGTTCGGCAGCGGCGGGCAGTACACGCTGGCGCTGGACGACCGCACGCTGGACACCGAAGCACTGGTCGACATGCTGGGCGGCTGGGTCGAGCAGTATCCGATCCTCTCCGTCGAGGACCCGGTGGGCGAGGACGACCACGAGGGGATGATGGAGTTCACCCGTCGCTACGGCCACCGCTGCCAGGTGATCGGCGACGACTACCTGGTCACGAACGCCAAGCGGGTGGAGGCGGCGGCCACCAGCGGGGCGGCGAACGCCGTACTCGTCAAGCCGAACCAGGCCGGTACCGTCACGGAGGCCTACCAGGCCCTGTGCGCCGGAAAGGACGCCGGCTTCGGCACGATCGTCTCGGCCCGGTCCGGAGAGACCGAGGACGTCACCATCGCCCATCTGAGCGTCGGCTGGGACGCCGGCCAGCTGAAAGTGGGCTCGTTCACCCGCTCCGAGCGCATGGCCAAATGGAACGAGGTCCTGCGCATCGAGGAGGCCCTCGGCGAATCCGCGGAATTCAGCGGATGGTCTGCCTTCACATTCGCGGATTCCGCGTCTTCCACGACTGCGGCGCCTTCCGCTGCCAAGCCGTAAAACGGCCTCGAAGTATTACAGTCATCGAAATCCAGAGCCGATCGGAGCCCGGAGACCACCATGCTGCCTCCCGTCAATCTGCGCCCCAGTTTCAACATCACCCGCGCCAGTCATGTGCGTCTCACCGTGGCCGACCTGGCCGAGAGCCGGAACTTCTACGTGAACGCCCTGGGCCTCGTCGTCAGCGACGAGGACGAGCGCACCTGCTACCTCCGCGGCCTCGCCGAGGCCTGCCACCACAGCCTCGTCCTGGAGCTGGACGAAGAGGGCGGCGGCAGGTCCAGGAGGATCGGCTTCAGGGTCTTCTTCGACGAGGACCTCGACCTCGCGTACGCCTGGTTCCGTGAGCGGGGCCTGCCCGCCGAGTGGGTCGACGTCCCGTACCAGGGTCGTACGCTGCACGTCAACGACCCCATCGGCACGCCGCTCGAACTGTGCGCGACCATGGAGACGCGGCCGCGGCTGCACATCGACTTCGCGTCCTACAAGGGTGCCCACGCGCAGCGCCTGGACCACTACCAGATCTTCGCCCCCGACACCTACGAGCTGTGCGCTTTCTACAGCGAGCTCGGCTTCCGCAACTCGGAGTACCTGGAGCACGGCGACAAGCTGCTGGGCGCCTTCATGTACCGCAAGGGCACCTGCCTGGACCTGGCGATCATCGAGAACACCGGGCCCGCCCTGCACCACTTCGCCTACACCGTCTCCGAGAGCCACGACATCTTCGCCGCCTGCGACTGGGCAGGCATTCTCGGCTACGGCGACGGCGTGGAGCGCGGCCCCGGGCGTCACGGTCCGGGCGGAATGCTCTTCGCCTACCTCCGCGACCCCGACGGCCACCGGGTGGAGGTCTTCAACAGCCACTACCAGACGATCGACACCGAGATCGAGCCCGTGCGCTGGGACGCGGCGGCGCTGAGCACCAACGCCCGCTGGGGCCTGCCGGCCCTGGAGAAGTGGTACTTCGAGGCGTCACCCTTCGTCGGGGTGAAGCAGATCCCGCCGGCCGAGCTGCCGAAGCCGATGTCGATGGAGCGGTTTCTGCTCGAACAGTCTGCCCGCTGACTTTCGCTTTCGTACGATCCCGTCCCCGAGGAGCAACCATGGCACGAGTCCCCTACCTGCACCGCGAGGACGCGGACGAGGCGCAGAAGCCCCTGTACGACCGGCTGGAGGCCGAACGCAAGGTACCGACGGCGAACATCTTCCTCGCCCTCACCCATGCGCCGGCCCAGCTGGACGCCTTCCTGTCCTACGCCAACTCGCTGCGCGCCGCCGACCTCAGCCCCAAGCTGCGTGAGCTGGCGATCCTGACCGTGGGCCACGCGACCCGGTCCGTGTACGAGGTCGCGCACCACCAGTCGCACGGGCTGGGGGCCGGGCTCACCGGTGAACAGCTCGCGGCGGTGGCCGACTTCGAGTCGTCCGACCTGTTCGACGGAGTGGAGAAGGCGGTGATGCGCCTCGCCAAGGAGTCCACGCTCCAGGTCGAGGTCTCGAAGGAGACGTGGAATGCCGCGGCCGAGAATCTGACGGACAAGCAGATGGTCGAACTGTCGTTGTCCATCGCCTGGTACAACTCCGGCGTCCGCATCATGGGGCTCCTGGACATCGACCTCGAAGCCAACTACCCGAACCCCTTCTCGAATTCATAGGTAATTCTTCATTTCAGGATCTCCGCCTCCGGCCGCCTGGGACGGAGCAGTTCCAAGGAGTATTTCAATGGCGAAAATGCTCGCTGCACGACTGCACGCGCTCGGTGAGCCGATGTCGGTGGACACCATCGACGTGCCCACCCCGCGGCCGACCGACGTGCTGGTGCGGGTCAAGGCGTGCGGGATCGTGCCGAACATGGCCAACGTGATCAACAACTGGCCCACCTGGTTCCCGCACCAGCCGTTGCCCAAGTTCCCCGCCATCTTCGGCCTGGACGCCTCCGGCGTGGTCGAAGCCGTCGGCGAGGCGGTGCTGAACACCAAGCCCGGTGACCGGGTCTACGTCAATCCCCTGCGCGGGTGCGGTAGTTGCCAGGTGTGCCGGGGCGGTGAACTGAGCCGGTGTCGCTACTTCACGCTGAACGGCTACTTCAGCACCTCCCGTGACGGCCAGCGGATCTTCGACCTCTACCCGTACGGCGGCTTCGCGCAGTACATGACCGCCCCGCAGTCCTCGATCGTCAACATCCCGGACACCATGACGTTCGAGCAGGCGGGCAAGCTCGGCTACATCGGCACGTCGTACGGCGCCCTCAAGAACGCCGCCGCAGGGCCCGGCCAGGTCGCGCTGATCGACGGGATCACGGGAACCCTCGGTGTCGCGTCGACCGTGCTCGCGCTCGCCTCCGGCGCGTCCCGGATCCTCGGGACCGGCCGCAACGAGGAACTCCTCAAGCGTGTCAAGGAAGTGGCCCCGGACCGGATCGAGGTCTTCCGGCTGGGTGACGGCTCCACCGGCGAGTGGGCGAAGTCCCGCACCGGCGGCGAGGGAGCGGACTACGTGATCAGCGCGCTCGGCGCCAAGGCACCGGTGGAGACGATGCTCGACTCCATGCAGGGCGTCCGAAGGGGCGGCCGGGTCGTCAACGTCGGCGGTGTGGCCGACCGGCTGCCCGTGGACGTGAAGTGGCTCATGGACGAGCAGGTCCAGCTGATCGGCTCCAACTGGTTCAGCACCGCGCAGGGGCAGGAACTCGCCGACATGGTGGGCACGGGCGCCCTGGACCTGTCCTACCTACAGGCCAAGCCGTTCCCGCTGGCCAAGGTCAACGAGGCGATCTCGGGGCTCCAGGACCGCGACGGCGGGTTCAGCAACTACGTCGTCCTCCCCTGAACCGAGGCCCCGGCGAGCGTCCGGACGCCCCGTGACCGGCCATGCCCCTGGCGCCCCGTACTCACCCCGCGGCGGTCCTGTCTGCCCTGACGCCGCCGCGGGGTGCTTCACACAAGCCGCAACACGGCCCGTGCTCTCGTCAGTACGGGCCCGGCAGGATGGAGGAGCCGGTGGAACTGCGCTGGCTGGAATCGTTCGTCACCGTCGCGGAGGAACTGCACTTCGCGCGTGCGGCGGACCGTCTGCATCTTGCCCCGTCGGCACTCAGCGCCCAGATCAGGGCCCTGGAGTCGCACTTGAGCGTGCGGCTGATCGACCGCGGACGGCGCAGCCGCCCGGCGCTGACCAGCGCCGGGCGGCTTTTTCTCGAAGAGGCCCGGCTGACCCTCGCCCAGGTCTCCCGGGCCGAGACGGTGGGCCGGCGCGCCGGTCGCGGGGAGTTGGGTCACGCCCAGATCGCGTACGTCGCCTCAGCCACGTTCTCCGGAGTGCTGACCGACGTCCTCACCCGCTGCGCGGCCCCCGGCACCGAGCTGACGGTGCAGGTGCGCGAGCTGGAGACACCCGCCCAACTGGAGGCGCTGGCCTGCGGGGACATCGACGTCGGCTTTCTGCGTTGGCGGCCGGAGTACCCGCCCGAAGTCACGGCCACCTGCCTGCTCACCGAGGACGTCGTCCTGGCGCTGCCGGCCGGCGCTCCGCTGGCTGCGTACGAGGCGATATCTGCGGCGCAGCTGCGCGACGAACGGTTCGTGGCCCCGCACTTCGACGAGGAGTACGGCTGCCGCGACCAGATTCTCGAGGTGGCGCAGCAAGGCGGGTTCAGCCCGCGGTGCGCTCCCCCGGTGCGGGACTTCATCGCGGCTCTGACACTGGTGGGCGGTGGTCTCGCGGTGGCTCTGGTCCCTGATTCCCTGCGCCGCGTGCACATCCCCGGGGTGGCCTACCGCCCGCTGGCGGACGTGTCGCTGACCACCCGGCTGGTGGGTGCCTACCGCAGGGACGAGACCTCGCCCGCGGTGCGCGGGCTGATCCGCCGCCTGCGCGAGGCCGCCGTCGCCACGGTCACGGCCGGCTGAAGCCGCGGTGCTCCGACGCGGGGTGCGTGGGAGGCGAGAGCTCCCGGCGGCGCGGCTGCGTCGGCCCAGAGGTCGTCCACGGCACCCGTGCGGGCCGCACTCCGTGATCCGCAGTCCACTCAGGGGGGCCTCGGCCCACTGCTCGCCAGCGCCGTCAGGTCTGCCCCGGGGAGCCGTCCTCGGCTCAGGCAACCCCCTCCTCGTGCTCGCCTCTCCGGCCGTCCGGCTCGCCCCGGTGGCGATCGGCGTGGCTCCGCGCGGTACGGCCGGTCAGTGCCGAACCGGCGCACGTTTGTGCGCGGATGACGCGCTGTCCGAGCAGTTCAGAGGGGGTGTTCCCGGCCTACGCTCAACACGGCCCACAGACCCTGGCGACGTCGGTCGACCGCCGCCGGGCGTTGGAACAGGCGGAGGAACACATGACATCGATCAAGCACGTGGGGGTCGTCGGCGCCGGGCAGATGGGCCGGGGCATCACCGAGGTCTGCGCCCGGGCCGGACTGCACGTCACGTTGTGCGACGTGACCGAGGACAGGGCTCGTGCCGGACTCGCAGGCGTGGCGGACTCCCTGCTCAAGGCGGAGAAGCGCGGCACCATCGCCCCCGGAGGCCGCGCACACGTCCTGGCCGGAATCTCGGTCACCGCCGACCTCTCCCGCCTGGCCGGAGCCGACCTGGTCGTCGAGGCCGCCGTCGAGGACGAGCAGGCCAAGACGGCGCTGTTCCGGCAGCTGGACGAGATCGTCACCGACCCGGCCGCCGTCCTGGCCAGCAACACCTCATCGATCCCCATCGCCCGGCTCGCGGCGGCGACCGGACGACCGGAGGCGGTGGTCGGCCTGCACTTCTTCAACCCGGTCCCTCTCATGCCACTGATCGAGGTCATCCCCTCGTTGCAGACCTCGAAGACCACGGAACTGCGCGTGCGTGCCTTCGCAGACGAGGTTCTGGGCAAGAAGACGATCGTCACGCAGGACCGCGCGGGCTTCGTGGTGAACTCCCTGCTGGTCCCCTACCTGCTGGCGGCGGTACGGATGGTCAGCTCCGGCACCGCGACGGCGGAGGATATCGACACGGGGATGACCGCCGGCTGCGCTCACCCCATGGGCCCGCTGGGCCTCGCCGACCTCATCGGCCTGGACACCGTGGCGGCGATAGGCGAGGCACTGTACGAGGAGTACCGGGAACCGCTGTACGCCCCTCCCCCGCTGCTGCGCCGCATGGTCGAGTCGGGGCTGCTGGGCCGTAAGTCAGGGCGGGGGTTCTTCGGCTACCAGACGGCCTGAGGGTCTGCGGCGACGGGGTGTCCCGCGTGTCGGGGCACCGTTCGCCCACCGTCGTCACCGACGTCGTCACGAAGCACACGCTGAACGTGTTCGACGGGTCGCAGGCGCCTGCCGGGGACTCATGCCGTAGGCCGCCTTGAAGGGCGTGACTGACATGTCCGGATCCGGGAAACAGCATCCCCGCCGACGGCGCCCGACCGGCAGGTGGTGCAGGGCGGGATCGGCGAGGCCGCCGCCCTGCACGGCGCGAGACGCTGTTCCCGGACCCGGCCCGAGACGGTGCAGCTCTGCTCCGCCGACGACCTGTACAGGTGGCGGCGGCAACCGCGGTGTGCGGCGGCGGCACCCCGGGGCGCCGGGGCGCCGTCACCGGACATAGCAGTCCGGGTCGGTCGCCCGCGGGGGGCGGCGCGCCGTGCGGTGATGCGTGCGGACGCCGCGGGGTCGATCGGCGGCAGGCCCAGTTCCCGCTCCGTTGCCTCCCCGGGATGCTCCTCCGGCTCGAAGGTGCCCGGACGCACGGCGATCACCGGTATGCCGTGGGTGACTTGGGAGCGCACGGTGTAGGACCCGCCGAAGACGATCTGGGTGACCACCCGGGACGAGTCCAGGTCGACCGCGTCGACCAGCAGCCCTGCGTCCAGCCGCGCGGCGAGACGCCCGGCCACTTCCCTGCCGTCCGTCGTGGCGGAGACCAGAACAGCGGCGGTTTCCCGGACCGCGAGTTCCAGGACGTCGACGGCGGGCGTGACTGGGAACTCGGCCGCGTCGGTGGATTCCGCCGCGAGGACGCTTGTGGCGCCGTGGCTGGCGAGGGATTTCGTGAGGCGCGTCGCTGCGCCGGGAATTCCCACGACGACGGCGGCCGGGTCCCTCAGCCGTCGTGCGGCGGCCAGGAGTTCATATGTCGTTTTGTTGACACGATCCCTGTCGTGGTCGGCGAGTACGAGGACTTCGGGTATGGGGGCCTGTCTCCTGGTCGGGCGGTTCAGACGAGCTTCTGGGCGATCAGGTACGCGGCAAGCTGCCGGCCGCCCGAACCGTCGTCCGTGACGCGGGTTCCGGCGGTCCGCACAGGACGCGGGACGGCCTCCATGACGCGGGTGCGGGTCACGAGGAATCCGGCCACGTCCGTGTCGGGGTTCTCGGCGACGCTGACCAGCGCGGACAGCGGGGCGTCCAGCGTCACCTCGCCGTCCTCGGTCTCGCGCTCGGCGCGCACCCGTCCCGCGTCCGCGTCCAGCTTGCGCACATGGGTCACCTGCGGCAGGCCGAGCAAGTCCGCGACGACTGCGGGGACCGCGCTCGCCTGGCCGTCGGTGGTGGCGTCGCCGACGAGCACCAGGTCGACGTCCTCCATGGTTCGCACGGCCGCTGCCAGGACCTTCGCGGTGGTCAGCACGTCGGCGCCGCGCAGTCTGTCGGCCTCGGACAGCGTGCGTTCGGCACCGGAGTCCGGGACCTGCTTGGCCAGTACGACGATGGTCACGGGTGTCTTCTCTCAGCCGTCGCGGTCGGCGTCGTGGTCAGCGGAACGCCGCCTGGCCGGTGATCGCCTGTCCGACGACCAGGGTGTGCATCTCGCTGGTTCCTTCGTACGTCAGCACGGACTCCAAGTTGTTGGCGTGGCGCAGCGGCGAGTACTCCAGGGAGATGCCGTTGGCCCCCAGGATGGTGCGGCACTCCCGTGCGATGGCGATCGCCTCACGGACGTTGTTGAGCTTGCCGACGCTGATCTGCTCGGGCCGGATGCGGTGCTGGTCCTTGAGCCGGCCCAGGTGCACGGCGAGAAGCGCGGCGTTGCCCACGGACACACTCATGTCGGCGAGCTTCTTCTGGGTGAGCTGGAATCCACTGATCGGCTTGTCGAACTGGATTCGGGAGTCGGCGTACTGAATGGCTGCCTGGATCGAGTCGCGTGCCGCACCGACCGCGCCGAACAGGATGCCGAAGCGGGCCTCGTTCAGACAGGACAGCGGTCCGCGCAGGCCCTCCGCGAGGGGCAGCCGCGCCGAGTCGGGCAGCCGTACGTGGTCGAAGTAGAGCTCCGAGGTTATGGAGGCGCGCAGCGACATCTTCTGCTTGATGTCCTGCGTGGTGAAGCCGGGCACCCCGCGGGGCACGAGGAAGCCGCGGATGCCGTCCTCGGTCTGTGCCCAGACGGTGGCCACATCGGCGACACCGCCGTTGGTGATCCACATTTTGGAGCCGTTGAGGATCCAGTCGTCGCCGTCGCGGACGGCCTTGGTGCGCATTCCGGAGGGGTTGCTGCCGAAGTCGGGCTCCGTCAGGCCGAAGCAGCCGATGGCCTCACCGGCGGCGAGCCGGGGCAGCCACTCCTGCTTCTGCTCCTCCGAGCCCCACTTCCAGATGGAGAACATCGACAGCGAGCCCTGCACGGAGACGAAGCTGCGGAAGCCAGAGTCCGCCGCCTCCAGCTCCAGGCAGGCCAGTCCGTAGCTGACGGCGTTGGTGCCCGCGCAGCCGTACCCTTCGAGGTGCATGCCGAGCACGCCCAACTTGCCGAGTTCTGGAGCGAGTTCACGGGCGAAGTGGGCGTTCTCGAACCACTCGCCGATGTGCGGGCGCACCCGGTCGGCGAGGAACTTGGCGACGGTGGCCTGGATCTCGCGCTCCTCGTCGCTGAATGTGGAGGAGAGGTCAAGCAGGTCGAGAGGGTCCTTCATCGGCTTGGCGCCGCTCATCGTAAGCTCCTGGAGGTTGTGGTGATCGGTTCGGTCGCGGTGTCCGCGCCGGAGAGGTCAACTGGCCGCTTCGTTCGGTGCGGAGACGTGGTCGAAAAGGCTGTGGAGAATCTCGGTGGTGTGCTGGCCGAGGCGCGGCGGCGGCAGGCGGTACTGCGCCGGCGTGCCGCTCAGTGCGATGGGGCTCGCGACCTGGCGGAAGGGCACGACCTGCGTTCCGTCCGCTCCGCCTGCTCCCCCTGAGGGTGCGGCGGGGATGTCGACGATGCCGGGAAGGCCGAGCTTCTGGGCGAAGGCGAATGCCTCGTCGAGCGTGTTGACCGGTCCGGTGGGCACGCCCGCGGCCGACAGGACGGCCGACCAGTGGTCCGCGCCGGCGCCCCCCAGCCGTTCGGTCAGGATGTCCCGCAGGGTGGCTCGGTGGACGACGCGGTCGGCATTGGTGCGGAAGCGGTCGTCGGCAGCGAGACCGGGCTCCCCGATCACCTTGGCGAGCGCCGCGAACTGCCGGTCGTTGCCCACCGCGATCGCGATCGGGCGATCGGCCGCCGGGAAGGTCTCGTACGGGGCGATGCTCGGGTGCGCGTTGCCCATACGGCCCGGAACCACACCGGCGACGACGAACGCCGACGCCTGGTTGACCATGGCCGACAGCAGCGAGCCGAGCAGGTTCACCTCCACGCACTGCCCCTCCCCGGTGGCGTCCCGGTGCCGCAGGGCCGCGAGGATGCCGAGCGAGGCGTGCAGCCCGGTGATCACGTCGACCAGTGCCACGCCCGCCTTCATCGGCTCCCCGGCCGCGTCTCCGGTCACGCTCATCAGCCCGCCGACGGCCTGCACGAGCAGGTCGTATCCGGGGATCGCCGAGCCCTCGCCGCTGCCGAAACCGCTGATCGAGCAGTAGATCAACTCCGGGTGCCGGGCACGGAGTTCGAGAGGGCCGAGCCCCAGTCGTTTCATCGTGCCGGGACGGAAGTTCTCCACCAGCACGTCGGACTCGGCGACCAGGGCGCGGGCCTGTTCGGCGCCGGCGTCGGTCGTGAGGTCCAGGACGACGGACCTCTTGTTCCGGTTGACGCCGAGGAAATAGGTCGACGTGCCGTCGTGGTCCGCGGGAGGGTGCCAGGCACGGGTGTCGTCCCCGATACCCGGCCGTTCCACCTTCACCACGTCGGCGCCGAGGTCGGCGAGGAGCATCGTGGCGTAGGGCCCCGCGAGGACCCGGGAGAAGTCGGCGATGCGCAGACCGTCCAGCGCGCCGCGCCCCGTTCCGTCGAGAACGCCGGCCCGTCCCTCCGGTGCGTTGTGCTGGGTGCCCACGCACCCTCCGCTCTGATCGTCCTGTGTCTGCGAGGTGACTGTGTCCCGGCCGCTTCCCGTCACCACCAGCGCTCCAGAGCAGGGGCAGGGTGGGGGAGTTCGACGAGGGGCAGGCCTTGGCCGAGGGGGGCGACGGACCGTACGACGCTCACCCGTACCCCCACCGCGACCGCGATCGGTGCCGTCCCGGTGACCTGGCAGAGCAGGTTGAAGCCCTCGTCCATCGCGACGAACCAGGTGTTGTGGGGAACATGGCCGTACCGACGCACGACGACCCCGGAGCCCTCGCTGCGCTCCCGTTCGAAGGCCGTGGACCCGCAGGCACGACAGAACGAACGGCGGTAGGCCGGGGTGCCGCACCAGAGGCAGCGCTGGAAGAGGAGCACGCGGCAGACCGCCGGTGCGTCCGGCGCGACGGCCGCGGTCGTCGTCGCGGTCGTGGTCACGGCAGCGTCCTCGTGGTCGTCCGCGACCTCGGTGGGTTCACGTGGGTCTGTCTGGAGCATCACGGCCTCCTGCACGCAGTTCGGTGACCGGAAAACGGGTGGTCGGGATCCGATGTGGCTCCCTACCCTGGCCCCGTCGCGGATCGGCGGTCAACGACGTACTGACGCATCTTTGTGCGCGGAATACGCTCCGTTGGCTGAGGTCAGAGCGGGATTTCCCGCGCTAATCTCCCCTTGGAGCGCTGCTGCGCGCGGGTCCTGTCGATGCACTGGGCGACTTCGTTGCTCTCGGCCTCCCACCACGGACGCACCGGGCCGGCGGAGTACTTGGAGATGCCGTACCGCATACGGCGCCGCCCCGAATCCTCGTCCGCCGTAAGACAACAACTCACCGACGAGGTCAGCAGTCTGCTGGCACGAATGGCCTTCCACCAGGCATGGCTCCAGATCGAGGCCGCAAGCGCGAGCGGAGGCCGGCGCGCAGATGAGCCTCGTCTGGCAGCAGCCACCGATCGGCACAGACAGCGGCATGAACCTCGGAGTCCCGTACCCCCGGGACCGATCGAACGCGGCCCGATAAATCCTCGTCACACCCATGTGACCGGGCTCGCTAGTGCTCTGACCGGGAAGGTTCGCCGGGTTGGCGATTGGAGCGGTTGGATGGGCGGTGACGTCCGTTCGACCGCTGGAGGTGTGGTGGCTGAGCCTGTGCGGGTGCGCAGACTGACCGACCAGGAGGGGCAGAAGCTGCAGCGGATCGTGCGCCGGGCCAGTACAAGCTCGGTGCGCTATCGGCGGGCGATGATGCTGCTCGCGTCCGCCGGCGGGAACCGTGTCCCGGTGATTGCCCAGTTGGTCCAAGCCGACGAGGACACGGTGCGGGACGTGATTCACCGATTCAACGAGATCGGCCTGGCCTGCCTGGACCCTCGATGGGCGGGAGGCCGTCCCCGCCTGCTCAGTCGTGACGACGAGGACTTCGTCGTCCAGACGGCCACTAACTCGCCGCCTACCTGCGCCGCGTGCACGGACGCGTCATCCGCGTTGGCCGTGAAGCGTTACGGTGCCTGCTGTAACGCTGCGGCATCACCTTCCAGCGCACCAAGACATGGAAGGAGTCACCCGACCCCGAACGCGACCCCAAGCTCGACCGCATCGAGCACGTGCTGGACCGCTTCCCCGACCGGGTCTTCGCATTCGACGAGTTCGGGCCCCTGGGCATCCGGCCCACCGCAGGCTCCTGCTGGGCGAAGCAGGGCAAGCCCGACCGTCTGCGGCGACCTACCGCCGCACGCACGGCGTCACCTACTTCCACGGCTGCTACTCCGTGGGCGACGACCGGCTGTGGGGCGTCAACCGGCGCCGCAAGGGCACCGCCAACACCCTGGCGGCGCTGAAATCGATCCGCGCCTGTTGGGTGCTAAAAGTCCCGCGCATGCGTTGAGCTGGGCGTTCGCCAGACTGTCGTGATCTTCGTCAGGCTGTGTCGCGGTACTCGTGGATGAGTCCGCTGAGGACGTCGTGGCGCTGGATGTGTTGGGCGGGGAAGGGGATGACGTCCGGATCGTCGGCTGGTGCGCGAAGGTGCAGGGCCCGGTGCGGCCTTCCGGAGTTGTAGTGCTCGGCGTATTCGGCGAGGGCACGCCGTGCGTGTTGCTCGTTGTAGATCAGCATCCGGTCGGTGCACTCGGCCCGCACGCTGCGGATGAACCTCTCCACGTGGGCGTTCATCCGCGGTGTCTGTGGCGCGCTCTTCAGGATCTCGATGCCGTCGGCGGTGAAGACGGCGTCGAACGCCTGGGTGTAGCGGCTGTCGCGGTCGCGTAGCAGGTAGCGGAAGCCGGCGGCGCGGTCTGCGAGGTTGGCGAGGAGGTTCCTCGAGAGCTGGGTGGCCCAGGCTGCGGTCGGGTGGGCGGTGACGCCGAGGATGTGCACGGTGCGGGTGCCGACCTCCATGACCACGAAGGCGTACAGCCTGGTCAGCGCGGCGGTTTCCACGTGGAAGAAGTCGGCGGCGAGCAGGCCGGAGACGTGGGCGCGTACGAACTCGCGCCAGGTCGGGGCGCCGCGGCTTCGTCTGGGTGCGGGGCCGAGGCCGGCGCCGCGCAGGATGCGTCGGATGGTGGAGGCGCCGACGCGGTGGCCCAAGCGCCGCAGCTCGCCCTGGATACGGGTTGAGCCCCAGGCCAGGTTCTCGCGGGCCAGGCGCAGGATCAGGGCGGTGAGTTCCTCGGAGATCGGCGGGCGGCCGGTCCGTGCGGGTTTCTGCTTCCACTTCCAGCGCAGTAGTCGCCGGTGCCAGGTGAGCAGGGTGCCGGGTGTGAACAGGCGGTGTCGGCGCAGCCGGGAGGGTAGGTGCCGGGCGAGGGCGGCGAGCACTGCGCGGTCCGGCCAGGTGAGGTGTGGCCGGACGCCGGGCCGGCGGCGCAGCACCGCGTTCTCGTGGCGCAGCGCGAGCAGCTCGGCGTCCTTGGTCTGCTGCGAGCGGGAGAGCAGCAGGAGCAGTTCCGAGGAGTCGGAGGAAGACCAGGTAGAGCATGCGCAGTGCCATGGGGTCCGAGCTAGTTACCGAATGCAACGGCGACAACGCTCACGCCATAGAGCCGTCAAACGGTGACAGGAATGTGAGACACGAGCCCCCACAGGGAGCAATAAAGACCCTCCGGCCTGGGCATTCGGCTTGATCACTAGAGTCTGCCCCCATCATAACGTCACGTACATCCTGTACATTTTTTACAGACGCCGAAGGAGGGGTACCCATGACCCGACCATCCGCCCGCTACGTGCTGCCCGAGTTCACCGAGCGCACGAGTTACGGAACCAAGTCGATGGATCCGTACTCGAAGCTGCTGGAGGAGCGGATCGTCTTCCTCGGGACGCAGATCGACGACACCTCGGCGAACGACGTGATGGCTCAGTTCATGTACCTGGAGTACCAGGACCCGGACCGGGACATCTCGCTGTACATCAACTCCCCCGGCGGCTCGTTCAGCGCGATGTCCGCGATCTACGACACGATGCAGTACATCCGTTGTGACGTGGAGACGACGTGTCTGGGGCAGGCCGGTTCGTCCGCCGCGGTGCTGCTGGCGGCGGGCGCGCCCGGCAAGCGGAACCTGCTGCCGGGCGCGCGCGTGGTGATCCACCAGCCCGCCGTGTACGAGCCGATGCAGGGACAGGCGAGCGATCTGGCCATCCAGGCCGACGAGTTGCTCCGCGTGCGCTCCCGCCTGGAGGAACTGCTCGTCAAGCACAGCGGCCGCAGCCCGGAGCAGGTGAACGCCGACATCGAGCGGGAGAAGATCCTGGACGCGCCGGGAGCGCTGGAGTACGGCCTCGCGGACCACATCATCCCGAGCCGCAAGACCACCATCGCCCCGCCCACCGGGAGGTGAGCGGCCGGTGCTCCCACCCGAACTGCCGCCCCTGCCCGCCCTGACGCGCGCCGAGGGCGAGGTGATCGACCGTTACCTCGACGTGGTCGACCTGCTCGGCCGTATCAACCCGGGCCGGCACGGAGACACATACGGCGGCCTGCGCGCCGCACAGGCGCTGGTCGCCAAGGCGACGCAGCTGCGGGAAGCGCTGGCGCTGATGCACCGTCGGGGCGAGACCGAGCTGCACGCCGACACGCTGGCGCGCGCGCTGCGTGTGCTGGACGGGGAGCGCCGCACGGCTCGCGTCACGGTGCCGCCGCTCTCCGACAGTTGACGGGACCCGCCACCCGGTCCGGACGAATCGCCCTGCTGACGGAGCGTCCGGACCGGAGTTGAAACGAACCGAACGGCGTACCCCTGTTCGGCGTAGACGTGGCTCTCTTCACGGGCCCGTCCAAGTTGCACAACACGCGTGGCCCGAGGGCGCAATGAGGTACTCCGGTGCTGGTCCGGGCGTCCTCGGGGCTCTCGACACCCCTTCGAACACGGGGGTGTCCACCCGAACGGGTGAGTGGTGAGGAACAACACAAACCCCGGGTTCCGTTGGGATATTCGGACATCCGTGAGTGAGGATCCCTGTCTGACGACAAGCCCCCGCCGCAGCGGCGGGGCGGTCCGGGCGGACGCCGAGTCCTGCCGCCGCCCGGATACCCGGTCGACAGGAGTGGATCGGCAGGAGTGGAGGACCCAGGCACGACGGGTCGCCGGAACGGTCACGCCATGACCGGGCCGAGCATCCCTTGGGGTGAAGCCGCAGCCGCGGCCGGGCAACTTCGCCAGCCCGAATCCGACAGGTCATCCTTCACAGGCGGCTGACGAAGGGTTGCGCATGACCGCGCTCAATCGTGTCCCGTCGCTCATGGTCCGGGCCTCTACCGCCTCGGCCCTCACCATCGCCGCAGTGGGCGGCTCCGTCGTGGTCCCGGGTGTCGCATCGGACGCCGCGGCCGCCACGACGGCGACGAAGGCACTTCAAGTCGCGGCCTCGAAGAAGGGCTCGCCGTACAAGTACGGCGCCACCGGACCGCGCCGGTTCGACTGCTCGGGGCTCACGCTGTACTCGTTCAAGAAGGCGGGCAAGAAGCTGCCCCGTACCGCGGCCCAGCAGTACAACAAGACGCGCCACATCTCCGTCAAGAGCCGCAAGGCCGGAGACCTGGTGTTCTTCCACTCGGGCTCGTCCGTGTACCACGTCGGCATCTACGCCGGGAAGGGAAAGATCTGGCACGCCCCGAAGACCGGGGACGTGGTCAGGCTGCAGAAGATCTGGACGAAGAGCGTCTGGTACGGCCGGGTCAGCTGACCGACCTCCCGCGGGGCGGCGGCGACCTGACACGCCGTCGCTCCCCGCGGGGCCCCGGAGCATGACATGGGCCCAGGTGGTTACTCGCTCCCGTATGCCCGACCACCACCGCCCCTGCACCGCGCGCAACGAGACGCCGCTCGAGCGGGCCGACCGCAACTTCGGCGAGCTGCTCCAGGAACTGCGCGTCACCCAGACCGGGGTGCAGATCCTGTTCGCCTTCCTGCTGACGCTGGCCTTCACCCCGCGCTTCCCGTCCCTCGACACGGTCCAGCGCGCCACCTACGTGGTCACGCTCCTGCTCGCGGTCCTCGCGGCGGCACTCTTCACGGCGCCGGCCGCGCTGCACCGCTCCCTCTTCCAGCGGGGTGCCAAGCCCCGCATCGTGCAGGTCTCCTCACGGCTCGCCGCCGTCGGCATGGGGGTCCTGGTGCTGGCGTTCACCGGCTCGGTGCTGCTCGTGGTGGACGTGACGACCGGCCGGGCCGGCGGGGTGGCCGCCGCCGCGGCGACCCTGCTCGTGTGCCTCGGCCTGTGGGGGCTGCTCCCCCGGCTGGTGCGGCGGGCCGGACAGGCCGGGGAGCACCGGACGGTCAGGCCGCCCACACCGGCTCGAGGAGGAGCACCGCACCGAGAACTGTCAGCGCGCCGCCGGTGACACCCTCGACCACCCGGGAGGCACGCGGCCCGCGCAGCCACCGGCCGAGCCGGTCGACCAGCAGGGCCACGGCCGGGAACCACACCAGGGCGAGGACGACCACGATCAGCGCGAGCACCAGCGTCCTCGGCAGCGCGGGGGGCCGGCCGGCACGAACTGCGGCAGCAGGCTGAGGAAGGTGATGGGCGCCTTGGGGTTGAGCGCGTTGGTGACGAAGCCCTGGCGCAGCGGACGGGCGGCGGACACCGCCCCGACGGGCAACTCCGAACGTGGCCACCGCAGTGCCCGCAGCGTGCGCACCCCCAGGTACAGCACGTAGGCGCCGCCCAGCAGTCGCAGCGTACGGAACAACGCCGGTACGGCGGTCAGCACCGCGGCGACCCCCGCCACCGCCAGCGCGGTGTGCAGGAGCAGCCCGCCCGTGATCCCGAGCGCGCAGGCGATGCCGGCCCGGCGGGAGATCAGGGCATTGCGTACGACCACGGTGAAGTCGGCGCCCGGCATGGCAATCATGCCCGCGGCGACACCGGTGAAGGCGAGGAGCTGTCCGTCCATGCGCCCAGCCTGCCGGGCGGGAGCCTTCAACAGGTATTTCGATTAGCCTGAGGAATCCTTAAGCATCGGTTTAGGCAGCACCGCTTCAGGCATGCCGGTTCAGGCAAGAGGAGAGCGCCGTGTACGACCCGATCCGGCTCGCCGCTCTCGTGGCGGTCTCCGAGGCCGGGTCGATCACCCGGGCCGCCGAGCGCCTGGGGTACACGACGCCCGCCCTCTCCCAGCAACTGGCCAAGCTGGAACGGGAGGCGGGCACCGCGCTGCTCGTCCGGCACCATCGCGGGGCACGGCTGACGGATGCGGGCGAGGTGCTGGTGGCACGGGCCCGCCGGGTGCTCGACGAGTTGGACCGGGCTCGGCACGAACTGGCGCGGCTGGCCGGGCTGTCCGGGGGCCGGCTCCGGCTCGGCACCTTCCCGACCGCCGGGATCCATCTGCTGCCGCCGGTGCTCAGCGCGTTCCGCCGGGCACACCCGGATGTGGAGCTGTCCGTGGCGGACTACGAACCGCCGGCCGGTATCGCGGCAGTGGCGGCCGGTGAGATCGACCTGGCGCTGACGCACACCTGCGAGCCCGCGGAACCGTTCCCGCTTCCCTCCGCCGTCGGTGCGGAGCCGGTCCTGGTCGAGGAGCTGGTCCTGGTGACCGCTCCCGGGCACGCCCTCAGCAGTGGCTCAGCCCGGCTTCCCCTGGCGGAACTCGCGGGTCAGCCGCTGATCAGCATGGCGCCGGACCATCCGGCCCGGCAGGGTGTGGAGGCGGTGCTGGCCCGGGCCGGGGCCACGCCGTCGGTGCTGGTGGCGACTCCGGGGTACGCCCTGGTGTGCGCGCTGGTCAGTGCGGGGCTCGGGGTCGGGGTCGTACCGGAGATGGTGGCGCGGACGGCGGCCACTCCGGTGGGGACGCGTCCGCTGGAGGCGGGAGAGCTGCGCCGTACGATTTCGGTCGTCCGCCGGACCGATGAGGCGGCGCCCGCCGCGGACGCCTTCCGGGCGCTGTTGCGCGGTGCGTTCGAACGCGCGCACCACGGCTGAGTTCTACGGCTCCTGCTGTCCCGCCGCCGTGACCGGCTCGGCCGGTACGGTCCACGGCAGTTCGATGGAGACCGTCTTGCCGCCCTCACGGGTGGGCCTGACTCTCAGTTTGCCGCCGCACTCGGCGGTGAGCCAGCGGATGATCACCATGCCCCGGCCGTTGTCCTGCTGGACGGCGGCGGGCAGGCGTTTCGGGAACCGGGGGTGGCTGTCGGTGACACCGATGCGCAGGTGTTCGTCACGGTCGAGCTCGATGCCCACCGTGAAGGTCGGTGACTGCCCGAACGTGTGCTGTACGGCGTTGGTGGTGAGTTCGGAGACGATCAGCCGGATGGTCTCGGCCACCTCCGTGTCCGCCGGCAGACCCCATTCCGCCAGGGTGCCGAGGACGTAGGTGCGGGCTGCGGAGACCGAGGCGGGATCGCTCGGCAGAGTGACGGATGCTTCCAGATGGTCTGCCATGGCGACGTCGTCCCTTTCCCAACGGGACCGCAGTCCGACACGGAGCGGCTGGTTCGAGTACGGTCCCGGACTGGTGCTTCGTCGCCAGACTGCCATTACCGCGCGGGTCACGGGTGGCGATCCACCAAGATGTGCATATATCTGTCGCTCGAAGCGGTGAACTCTGCGACGACAGACCGTATTTGCGGGGTCCTTGGGGGGCTAGTTTCGGGGGCTCGGTTCGGGTCTCGTTTCGAAGTTCCGGTTCGGAGTCCCGATGGGAGTAAGGAGTGGCCCATGCAGCACGGTCCCGCGGTGCGCCGCCGGAAGCTGGGCGCCGAACTGCGTGCGTTGCGCACCGGTGCGGGGTTCACGAGCGGTGAGGCGGCCCAGATGGTGGGCTGGCACCAGTCGAAGGTGAGCCGGATCGAGACCGGCGCCAGCGGGGTGAAACCGGCCGATGTGCGGTTACTCCTCGACGCCTACAGTGTGCGGGACTCCCAACTACGGGAGTTACTGCTGGTGTTGGCGGGACCGGATGAGGGCGGTGGCCGGCACCACTGGTGGCACGCCTACCGCGGGGTGCTGCCGCCGACCTACCGCGACTTCATCAGCCTGGAGTCGCAGGCGAGCACGATGCGCACACTGGAGACCTCGGTGGTGCCCGGGCTGTTGCAGACCCCCGAGTACGCCCGGGCGGTGACGAAGGCGGCGGTCGACGGGCTGGATGACGAGCGGCTGGACGCACTGGTCGAGGTGCGGCTGGCCAGGCAGGACGTGCTGCGCACGCATCCGCCGCTGGAGCTGAGCGCCGTCCTGGACGAGGCCGTGCTGCGGCGCGAGGTCGGCGGCCCCGAGATCATGGCCCGACAGCTGGCCCGGCTCGTCGAGGCGGCGCGGCTGCCCCAAGTGCGGTTGCAGGTCCTGCCGTTCACGGCCGGGGCGCACATCGGCATCACCGGGCCTTTCGTTGTCTTCTCATTTTCGAGCACATCTGATCTGGATGTGGTCGTTCTCGACCACTTGACGAGTAGCCTCTATCTAGAACGGAAAGAAGACCTCCAGGCCTACACCGAGGCCTTCAACACCCTTCAGTTCCACGCCCTTTCGCCCGAGGACTCGTTGGACTACATCGCCGCGACAGGTGGCGGCGTGTAAGGAGGCACCCCCCATGTCTGCACTGCCTCGGCACGTACCTTCCAGCACCGATCTGCACGGTGTGCGGTGGCTGCGCAGCCGCTACAGCACCGGAGCGAACAACTGCGTCGAGACGGCTCGGCCGCACTCCGGTCCCTGGGCCGGACTGCTCGCCGTGCGCGACTCCAAGGACCCGGCCGGACCCGCGCTGCTCTTCTCCCCCGAAAGCTGGGCGGGCTTCACGACCGCGGTGCAACAATCCGACCGGTTGAACCACATCTGACCGGTTGCACGACATCTGCCCAGTTCACCCGTCGCGCGACGCACGGCCGTGTCACGCCGACTCATGGTCGCGTCTCGCCGATCACTCGTACAGCGCGTTCGATCTGCCCCTCGGAGAGGTCCGCGCGGGCGGTCAGCCTCAGCCGTGAGATGCCGTCGGGGACGGAAGGAGGACGGAAGCAGCCCACGGCCAGCCCGGCCGCACGGCAGCCGGCCGCCCAGCGCAGGGCGCCCTCCGGGGACGGCGCGCGCACGGAGACGACCGCGGCGTCCGGACGTACCGCCTCCAGACCCGCGGCGGTCAGGCGTGCGTGCAGTCCGGTCGCCACCGCGCGTGCCCGCGCCGCCCGCTCCGGCTCGCGACGCAGCAGTCGCAGGGCGGCCAGGGCCGCGCCGGTGGCCGCGGGGGCGAGGCCCGTGTCGAAGATGAACGTGCGGGCCGTGTTGACCAGGTGGTCGATCACCCGGGCGGGGCCGAGGACGGCTCCGCCCTGGCTGCCGAGCGACTTGGACAGCGTGACCGTCGCGACGACGTCCTCGGCGCCCGCGATTCCCGCCGCGTGCGGGGCGCCCCGGCCGCCGTCGCCGAGGACGCCGAGGCCGTGTGCGTCGTCGACCAGCACTCCCGCGCCGCGCTCCCGGCACACACCGGCGAGCACGGCCAGCGGGGCCGCGTCGCCGTCGACCGAGAAGACCGTGTCGGACACGAGGAGGGCGGGGCCTTCGTGGGTCCGGAGTGTTTTGCTCACGCCGTCCGGGTCGGCGTGAGCGACGACCTGTGTGGTGCCGCGGGCCAGCCGGCAGCCGTCGATCAGCGAGGCGTGGTTGCCCGCGTCGGAGACGATCAGCGTGCCGTGCGGGGCGAGCGCGGTGACCGCGGCGAGGTTGGCGGCGTAACCGGAGGAGAACACCAGGGCCGCCTCGAAGCCGCAGAAGTCGGCGAGCCCGCCTTCCAGTTCGGCATGGAGTTCGGTGGTGCCGGTGACGAGCCGGGACCCGGTCGCGCCGCCGCCCCAGGTCCGCGCGGCGCGCGCCGCGCCCTCGGCGACCTCGGGATGGCGGGCCAGCCCGAGGTAGTCGTTGCTCGCCAGGTCCAGGAGCGGCGAGTCGGCCGGGCGGGGACGCAGCGTCCGTTCGAGTCCGGCGCGACGGCGGGTTTCCGCCTCCTCGTCGATCCAGCCGAACGCCATCGGTCCTCCCGGTTTTTGTAGGCAGTGCACAGACAGTAGCGGGGCGACCAGGCACCCGCTGTGTGGCGATACCCACATGTCGGAGCCCATTGGTTGTGTGAAGTCTCCTTGGCCCCGGACGGCTCCGTAGGACAGGATCGGCTCTCATGGACCTGCTGAACACGCTCGTGGACAAGGGGCTTCGGCGCGCTTCGCCGACCCGCGAGGAGGCGCTGGCCGTCCTCGCCACTTCCGACGACGACCTGCTCGATGTGGTGGCCGCGGCCGGCAAGGTACGGCGGCACTGGTTCGGCCGGCGGGTGAAACTCAACTACCTCGTCAACCTCAAGTCGGGCCTGTGCCCGGAGGACTGCTCGTACTGCTCCCAGCGGCTCGGTTCCCAGGCCGGGATCCTCAAGTACACCTGGCTCAAGCCCGACGACGCCTCGAAGGCCGCGGCGGCCGGATTGGCGGGAGGCGCCAAACGGGTGTGTCTGGTGGCCAGCGGGCGCGGCCCGACCGACCGGGACGTGGACCGGGTGTCCGACACCATCAAGACGATCAAGGAGCAGAACGAGGGCGTCGAGGTGTGCGCCTGTCTCGGTCTGCTCTCCGACGGCCAGGCCGAGCGGCTGCGCGAGGCGGGCGCGGACGCGTACAACCACAACCTCAACACCTCCGAGTCGACGTACGCCGACATCACGACCACGCACACGTACGCCGATCGGGTGGACACCGTGCACAAGGCGCACGCGGCCGGTCTGTCCGCCTGCTCCGGGCTGATCGCGGGCATGGGCGAGAGCGACGAGGACCTCGTCGACGTCGTGTTCTCGCTGCGCGAGCTGGACCCCGACTCGGTTCCGGTCAACTTCCTGATCCCGGTCGAGGGCACCCCGCTCGCCAAGGAGTGGAACCTCACCCCGCAGCGGTGCCTGCGGATCCTGGCGATGGTGCGGTTCGTCTGCCCGGACGTCGAGGTGCGGATCGCGGGCGGCCGGGAAGTCCATCTGCGCTCGATGCAGCCCCTTGCCCTGCACCTGGCCAACTCGATCTTCCTGGGCGACTACCTCACGACGGAGGGCCAGGCCGGCAAGGCCGACCTCGACATGATCGCGGACGCCGGGTTCGAGGTGGAGGGCACGGACCAGGTGACGCTGCCGGAGCACCGGGTCTCCGGCAAATGCGAGGGCGAGGGCGAGGGCGGATGTGAGGGCGGCGGCGTCTGCGGTTCCGCTCCGGCTTCCGCTTCCGCGGTATCTGTCGGGGCACCCCGCACCGACCTCGTCGCCGTACGCCGTCGAGGCGCCGGAACGGACCTCGCGCCCAATGCCTGACCTGACCGTGCCCGAGTTGCTGGAACTCGACCGGCGGCATGTCTGGCATCCGTACGGTCCCATGCCGGGGCGCCGGGAACCGCTCGTCGTGGAGTCGGCGAGCGGGGTGCGCCTGCGGTTGGCGGACGGCTCGGGCTCGGGCTTGGCGTCGGGTTCGGGTTCGGAGGAACTGGTCGACGGCATGTCGTCCTGGTGGTCGGCCATTCACGGCTACAACCACCCGGTGCTCAACGAGGCCGCGCGCGAGCAGCTCGGGCGGATGAGCCACGTGATGTTCGGCGGGCTCACGCACGAGCCCGCCGTACGGCTCGCGAAGCTCCTTGTCGACATGTCGCCCGACGGCCTGGAGCATGTCTTCCTCGCCGACTCCGGGTCGGTGTCGGTCGAGGTCGCGGTCAAGATGTGCCTCCAGTACTGGCGTTCGCTCGGCCGGCCATCGAAACAACGCCTGCTGACCTGGCGCGGCGGTTACCACGGCGACACCTGGCAGCCGATGTCGGTGTGCGACCCCGAGGGCGGGATGCACGAGCTGTGGACCGGGGTACTGCCGCGCCAGGTGTTCGTGGACGCCCCTCCGGTCGAGTTCGAGGAGTCGTACGCCGATCAGCTGCGCACGGCGATCGAGCGGCACGCCGACGAACTGGCCGCGGTGATCGTCGAGCCGGTGGTGCAGGGCGCGGGCGGGATGCGGTTCCACTCCCCGGCGTATCTGCGGGTGCTGCGGGAGGCGTGCGACGCGCACGACGTGCTGTTGGTGTTCGACGAGATCGCCACGGGCTTCGGGCGCACGGGCGCGCTGTTCGCGGCGGAGCACGCGGCCGTGACACCGGACGTGATGTGCGTGGGCAAGGCGCTGACCGGCGGCTATATGACGTTGGCGGCGACGCTGTGCACCGCGCGCGTGGCCGACGGCATCTCGCGGGGCGAGGTCCCGGTGCTGGCCCACGGCCCCACCTTCATGGGCAACCCCCTGGCGGCCTCCGTCGCCTGCGCCTCGATCGAGTTGCTGCTCGGCCAGGACTGGCGCGCGGAGGTCAAGCGGATCGAAGCGGGGCTGCGGGAGGGACTGGCTCAGGCTGTCGAGGTGCCGGGCGTGCGGGACGTACGGGTCCTCGGTGCCATCGGGGTCGTGCAGCTCGACCATGCCGTGGACATGAAGGCCGCCACGGAGGCGGCCGTACGGGAGGGCGTGTGGCTTCGGCCGTTCCGCGACCTCGTCTACACGATGCCGCCGTACGTCACCGGCGACGCGGACGTGGCACGGATCGCGCGTGCGGTGTGCGCGGCGGCTCGGGAGGGATGAACATGCCGGTGCTGGTGATCACGGGCACGGGCACGGAGATCGGCAAGACGGTCACGACCGCCGCCGTCGCCTGCGCGGCGCTCACGGCCGGCCGGTCGGTGGCCGTGCT
This sequence comes from Streptomyces sp. NPDC050619, assembly GCF_040654815.1. Classification (NCBI taxonomy): domain Bacteria; kingdom Bacillati; phylum Actinomycetota; class Actinomycetes; order Kitasatosporales; family Streptomycetaceae; genus Streptomyces; species Streptomyces sp. NPDC050619. The sequence continues at coordinate 225,070 of NZ_JBFAIR010000013.1, forward strand.
CAAGGCCGCGCAGACGGGCCTGCGGCCGGACGAGCCCGGTGACGCCGACGAGGTCGCGCGGCTCGCGGGTGCCGTGACGGCGGCCGAACTCGCCCGGTATCCCGAGCCGTTGGCGCCCGCGACGGCGGCGCGGCGCTCCGGCCGGGCGCCGGTGCGTCCGGAGGAGATCGCCGAGGCCGCCGCCAAGCTGGCCACCGAGCACGATCTGGTGCTGGTCGAGGGGGCGGGCGGGCTGCTCGTCCGGTTCGACGCGGCGGGCGGGACGCTGGCGGACGCGGCCGAACTGCTGGCGGCACCGGTGCTGGTGGTGACGTCGGCGGGCCTGGGCACACTGAACACGACGGAGCTGACGGCACGTGAACTCCGCCGTCGCGGGCTCGACTTGGCCGGAGTCGTGATCGGCAGCTGGCCGGACGCGCCGGATCTCGCCGCGTGCTGCAACGTGGCGGATCTTCCGGTCGTGGCCGGGGCACCACTACTCGGTGCCCTGCCCGCCGGCGCCGGGGCCCTCGCCCCCGCCGACTTCCGCGCGGCGGCGCCGGGTTGGCTGGCGCCACAGCTGAACGGGACCTGGGACGCGGAGGCATTCGGGGCGCAGGAGACACCGTAAACCGACCGCACACACCGGACCTCAGGGCCCCGCCCACCGGACCACCACTCGCCCCACCAACGTCCACACCGCGGCGCCCGGATCGCTGGCACCACAGCTGAACGGGACCTGGGACGCGGAGGCATTCGGGGCGCGGGAAGCGCCGTAGAACCGCCGCGCATTCAGCCGAGGGCGCGGGGGGTGCGACCGACCCATCCTGGGGGACAATCGTGGTGAGGCCCGTCCGGTCAGGGAGGTTGCCATGGCGCTACGGTCCGCCGGCTCCGGCAAGGTGTCCCGGGATCCCGTCCACCACCCGCTGTTCGCCCGGTGCTACGCCCGGGTCAGCGTGCGCGCCGAGACCAGGATGGGCATGGCCGGGGTCCGCGAGAAGCTGCTCGCCGGGCTGTCCGGGCGGGTGATCGAGATCGGCGCGGGCAACGGCCTGAACTTCGCGCACTACCCGCGCACGGTCGCGGAGGTCGTGGCGATCGAACCGGAGCGCGTGCTGCGGCAGTTGGCCCTGGAGGCGGCCCTGCGTTCCGGGGTGCCCGTCGACGTGGTGCCGGGTGCGGCGGAGGCGCTGCCGGTCAAGAGCGAGGGCTTCGACGCGGCGGTGGTCTCGCTGGTGCTGTGCAGTGTGCGGGACGTGGCGCGTGCCCTCGGGGAGGTGCGGCGGGTGCTGCGGCCCGGCGGCGAGGTGCGGTTCTTCGAGCACGGCAGGGGTGGCGGCCGGGCGATGACCTTCACCCAGCGCGTGCTGGACCGCACGGTCTGGCCGCCACTGAGCGGCGGCTGCCACGTGTCCCGGGACCCGATCGGCGCACTGCGCGAGGCCGGCTTCGAACTCGGCCCCTACCGGCGGATGCTGATGCCGGAGAACGGCCCGAAGCTGCCCACCTCGTACTGCGTGCTCGGCACCGCCTGGCGCCCCGCACCCGAGGAGCGGTGATCACACGCTCCACTGGCGCAGCTCCTGCGCGATGTCGTGCACCGAGGCGTCGCCGTTCTTGACCAGCCGCGCCAGTTCGCGGACCTGCTCGGGCGAGGTGGCGACCTTGAGTCCGCTGGCGACCAGGTAGGCATAGGCGACAGCCGAGGCGAACAGGGCGTTGGAACGCTCCAACGCGGGGATGTGGATGAGGAGTTGGAGCAGTGCGGCAGCACGGTCGTGCGGGCTGTCGTAGACGGGGACGTCGAGTATTTCGGCCTGGTGGCGTGCGACGGCGGCGACCAGAGCGCCCCAGTCGGTGACCTGCGGGTCTCCCGGGATCCTCTGCTCGGCGAGCATCAGGAGCCAGGAGAGTTCGATTCTCAGATTGCTCAACGGATCAGCGGCGACCTTCGCCGACCTCCTCGGCGAATGCCTTCTCGTACTGCTTCATGAAGTCGGCGGCGGCATCCACGAAGGTGTGGCCCACCTCGCCGGTGTCCTGTCTGACCAGCTCCTCGATGTAGCGGTTGACGCTCATGCCGCGGGCCAGGGCGCGTTCGCGGGCCGCGCGGGCGGTGTCCTCGTCCACGCGTACGTTCAGCTGGGTCTTCGCCATACCTCAAAGCTAGCGCCGAATTGCTAGCACAGGCAAGAGGTCCTCCCCAGGATGGAGCATGCCCCTTACACGGGTATCAGGGACCCGACCTGGGGTGGAGACCGGCCGACACCCCAGAGGGATACCGGCTGTGGGATGGATCACATTACCCTCGCGATAAGAAATCCTTACGTCCACGAGCGAGGAGGCCCTGTTGTCCACACCAGTTGCGGAGCATGTGCCCGGCCAGGCATCCGCCGACGGGATCGCCGCCCGCGCGCGCGGTCTGACCAAGGCCTATGGCTCGGGCGAGACGACGGTGCTGGCCCTGGATTCGGTGGACGTGGACATCGTGCGCGGCCGGTTCACCGCGGTCATGGGGCCGTCGGGCTCCGGTAAGTCCACGATGATGCACTGTCTGGCGGGGCTCGACACCGTCTCGGCCGGACAGGTGTGGCTCGGCGACACCGAGATCACGGGTCTGAAGGACCGCGAGCTGACCCAGCTGCGCCGGGACCGGATCGGGTTCATGTTCCAGTCGTTCAACCTCATCCCGACCCTGAACGCGGCCGAGAACATCACCCTGCCCATGGACATCGCGGGCAAGAAGCCCGACGAGAAGTGGCTGGCCCAGGTCATCGACACGCTCGGGCTGCGGGACCGGCTGGGGCACCGGCCGTCCCAGCTCTCCGGCGGCCAGCAGCAGCGGGTCGCCTGCGCCCGCGCGCTCGCCTCCCGCCCCGAGCTGATCTTCGCGGACGAGCCGACCGGAAATCTCGACTCGCGCGCGGGTCTCGAGGTTCTCGGCTTCCTGCGCGAGGCCGTCGACGGGCTCGGGCAGACCGTCGTCATGGTCACCCACGACCCGGGCGCCGCCGCCCACTCCGACCTGGTGCTCTTCCTCGGGGACGGGCGAATCGTCGACGAGATGGAGCGACCCACGGCGGAGGCGGTCCTCGAGCGCATGAAGCGGTTCGACGTGACCCACGCCCCGTTCGACGGCGGGGGCCCCGCGCCCGGTGCGATCCCCTCCGACGACGTCACCCGCGACGAGGGCTGAGGACCGAGGCCGTGCTGAAGGCGACGCTCCGCAGCTTCCTCGCGCACAAGGGACGGCTGCTGCTGTCCGCGCTGGCCGTCGTGCTGTCCGTGGCGTTCGTCTCGGGCAGCCTGATCTTCTCCGACACGCTCAGCCGGACCTTCGACCGGCTCTTCGCCTCGACCGCGCCGGATATCACCGTCAGCCCGAAGGAGGACCTCGACGAGGCGGTGCCGTCGGGCATGACGGCCACCCTGCCGGCCGCACTCGCGGACCGGGTGGCCCAGGTCGACGGGGTCGCCGCCGCGCGCCCGGACGCCGAGGTCGAGAACATCACCGTCGTCGACGACCGGAACGAGTCCGTGGGCCCGACCACCGGCGCCCCCACGATCGGCACCGACTGGAACCCGGACGAGCGCAGCCCCGTCGAACTCACCTCCGGCCACGCCCCGCGCGGCCCGAGCGAGGCGCTGCTCGACTCGGAGACCGCCGACAACAAGGACGTACGCCTCGGGGACACCCTCACCGTGATCGCGCCGCCGGGCTCGTTCAAGGTCGAGGTCGTCGGCATCGCCACCTTCACCACCACCAACCCCGGTGCCGCACTGGTCTTCCTCGACCCCGCGACCGCACAGGAGAAGCTGCTGGGTGACGCGCGGTCGGCGACCAGCATCTCGGTCGACGCCGAGGAGGGCGTGGGCGACCCGCAGCTCAAGCAGCGCGTGGCCGCCGCGCTCGGCACCGGGACCTACGAGTACCGGACCGCCGACGAGCAGGCCGAGTCGGACGTCGAGCAACTGGGCGGATTCCTCGACATCATCAAGTACGTGATGCTCGGCTTCGCCGGGATCGCTGTGCTGGTGGGCGTGTTCCTCATCGTCAACACCTTCTCGATGCTGATCGCCCAGCGCACCCGTGAGCTGGGCCTGCTGCGCGCGCTCGGCGCAGACCGGCGCCAGGTGCGCCGCTCGGTTCTCACCGAGGCGCTGCTGCTCGGCCTGGTCGGCTCCACGCTGGGCCTGGCCACCGGCATCGGGCTGGCCGCCGGGCTCATCGAGCTGATGAACGCGTTCGGCATGAACATCAGGGCCGGCGAGATGGTCATCGGCTGGGCGACGCCGGTGGCGGCATACGTCGTCGGCGTCGGCGTCACCTTCGTCGCGGCCTACCTCCCGGCGCGGCGCGCGGCGGGCGTCTCGCCGATGGCGGCCCTCGCGGACGCCGAGATCGCCGGAATCGGGCGGCCGCTCAGGACGCGCGCGATCGTGGGCGGTGTCGTCGGAGCGCTCGGCGCGGCCGCGCTCGTGGGGTGCGTGGTCTCCTCGGAGACCGGTTCGGCGGCCTCCCTGCTGAGCCTCGGCATCGTGCTGACGCTGCAGGCCACCGTGATCGCGGGCCCGCTGCTGGTGCGGCCGGTGATCCGGGTGCTCGGCGGGGCCTTCCCCGCGCTGTTCGGCTCGGTCGGCCGGATGAGCCAGCGCAACGCCCTGCGCAATCCCCGCCGCACCGGCGCCACCGCGGCCGCGCTGATGGTGGGTCTGGCCCTGGTCGGCGGGATGTCGGTGGCGAGCGCCTCGATGACCGAGTCCTTCGACCGGCAGATCGACGAGACGCTGGGCGCCGACTTCGTGATCCAGAACGGCAACTTCCAGCCGTTCCCGCAGGAGGTCACGGACAAGGTGCGGGACACGCCGGGCGCGGGGCTCGTCGTACGGTCGCGGTTCACCCCGGTCGCCGTACGGCTGCCGGACGGCGACCGCGTCGAGACGACCGCCGTGGGCTACGACCCGCAGCTCGACGAGGCCGCCAACATCACGTACGCGCGGGGGGACACGGCGGCGGCGCTCGCGGGCGGCAGCCTGGCCATGGACCTGGACTTCGCGCGGGACCACGGCGTACGGGTCGGCAGCGCGATCCCGGTCGAGTTCCAGGGGGGACGCACCACCGAGCTGACCGTCGGCGCCCTCACCGACCAGGACGCCGCCGAGGGCTTCGGATCGCAGGGCGGCCTGTACTTCGGCCTGGCCACGCTCGAGAAGTTCGCGCCGGGCGGACAGGATTCCGCGCTGTATGTGAACGCCGCCTCCGGCACGAGCGCCGACGACCTGCGCGCCGACCTGGAGCGGACACTCGACCCGTATCCACAGGTGCAGGTACGCGACCAGGCCGACTACAAGGAGCTGGTCCACGACCAGATCGCCGTGCTGCTCTACCTCGTGTACGCGCTGCTCGGGCTGGCGATCGTCATCGCGGTGCTCGGCGTGGTCAACACCCTCGCGCTGTCGGTCGTGGAGCGCACCCGGGAGATCGGGCTGCTCCGGGCCATCGGGCTCGCCCGGCGTCAGCTGCGCCGGATGATCCGCCTGGAGTCGGTGGTGATCGCGGTGTTCGGCGCGGTGCTGGGGCTCGCGCTGGGGCTGGTGTGGGGGGTGTGCACCCAACAGGTGCTGGCACTCCAGGGCATGAACGCGCTCGCGATCCCCTGGACCACGATCGTCGCCGTCGTGGTCGGCTCGGCGGTGGTGGGCATCGTGGCGGCGCTGCTGCCCGCGTTGCGTGCCTCCCGCATGAATGTACTGGCGGCCATCGCGCACGAGTGATGGAATCGGGGCGGACACTCAAGTCGCTTGCTGTGGAGGAGAGTTCGTGTCGCGTCCGTTCCGCTTCGGTGCCAGCATGATCGTCCCAGCGCCCGCCGACGAGTGGCGCGCCAAGTGCCGGCGGGCCGAAGAACTCGGCTACGACGTGATCCTGGTCCCCGATCACCTCGGCATGGTCGCGCCCTTCCCGGCGCTGGTCGCGGCGGCCGAGGCGACCGAGCGGCCCCGGCTGGGCACGTTCGTGCTCAACGCCGGGTTCTGGAACCCGGCGTTGCTGGCCCGTGAGGTCGCCACCACGGACGCGCTCACCGGCGGGCGCCTGGAGCTGGGCCTGGGCACCGGGTACGTACAGGCGGAGCACGACTCGGCCGGGCTGCCGTACGGTTCGCCGGGCGAGCGGGTGGACCATCTCCAGCGCACCATCGAGGAGTTGGACCGCCTGCTCACTTCCGAGGAACACCAGCCGCGGCCGGTGCAGAAGCCCCGCGTCCCGCTGATGGTCGGCGGCAACGGCGACCGGATGCTGAAGCTCACCGCCGAACACGCCGACATCGCGGCGTTCACCGGCGCGCGGTCGGTACCGGGGAGCACGACGGGACAGCTGGCGGCGTTGACGGCCGAGGAACTCGACGAGCGCGTGGCCCGGTACCGGGAGCTGGCCGAGGGCCGCGAGGAGCCCGCCGAAGTGAACCTGCTCCTCCAGATGGTGGTCGTCACCGAGGACCGCGAGGCCGCCGTCCGGCCCCTCATGGAGCGCATGCCGGACCTGACCCTGGAGGAAGTCCTGGACCTGCCGATCGTGCTGGTCGGCACCCTGGAGCAGATCGTCGCCCAGCTGCTGGCTCAGCGCGAGCGGTACGGGTTCTCGTATCTGACCGTCCTGGAGCCGTACATGGAGGCGTTCGCGCCGGTGGTCGCGGCATTGCGGGGCCGGTAGCCGTCCGGATGCTGGAATTCCGCGTCCCGGTCCGGCGGGCGTGATGGGATCGCCGTATGACCGACCTGCGGATACGGGCCGCGACGCCCGACGACCTCGATGACGTGCTGGCCTTCTGGAAGGTGGCCGCCGAGGGCACGAGCATCAGTGACGACCCGAGCGGCGTGGAGCGGCTGGTGGCCCGCGACCCCGAGGCGCTGATCCTGGCGGAGCTCGACGGCACACTGGTCGGCACGGTGATCGCGGGCTTCGACGGATGGCGCTGCCATCTGTACCGGCTCGCGGTGCACCCGGACCGGCGCCGGCTGGGGGTCGGCTCGGCCCTGCTCACGGCGGCCGAGGAGAGGTTCGTGGCGCTGGGCGGGCGGCGCGGGGACGCGATGGTGCTGCGGCGCAACGAGACGGCGCAGCACGCGTGGCGGGCGGCGGGATACGCGCCCGAGGAGCACTGGCGGCGCTGGGTGAAGCCCCTCACCGACTAGGGGATCACCCACCGATCTCACCGCTTTGCCCATCCTTTACTCTTGGAGGGTCACTCTGACCTCCATGAAAGGTGTGAGCGTCCGCCCATGGGCGAGCCTCCCAGTACGCGACATCGCGCGATCATCCCTACCGTGTCCGACCATGGAATGGGGGTGAACCGATGACCGAAGTGCTCCTGCTGCTGGTGGCGATCCTGCTCTCGCTCGCCTGTGGTGCCTTCGTCGCCGCGGAGTTCTCCCTGACCACCGTCGAGCGCGGCGAACTGGAGCGGGCCGTGGAGCGCGGCGAGCGGGGCGCGGCCGGCGCCTTGAAGGCCGTACGGAACCTGACCTTCCAGCTCTCCGGTGCGCAACTCGGCATCACCGTCACCAATCTGGTGGTCGGCATGCTCGCCGAACCCTCGATCGCCGCGCTGATCGCGGGCCCGCTGGAGTCGCTCGGCATCTCGCGCTCCACCGCGTCCTCGCTCGCGCTGGTGCTCGGCACGGCGTTGTCGACGGTCTTCCTGATGGTCGTCGGCGAGCTGGTGCCCAAGAACTGGGCGATCTCCTCGCCGCTGGCCGTGGCGAAGCGGGTGGGCAACGGGCAGCGCTGGTTCAGCGCCGCTTTCCGCCCCTTCATCTCGCACCTCAACAACACCGCGAACCGCGTGGTGCGCCGCTTCGGACTGGAGCCCGCCGAGGAGCTGGCCTCCGCGCGCGGCCCGCAGGAGCTGGCGGCGCTGGCTCGGCACTCCGCCCTGGAGGGCGCCCTGGAGGCGGACACCGCCGAGCTGTTCGTCCGGACCCTGAACCTCGCCGACCTGTCCGCGGAGAACGTGATGACGCCGCGCGTCCAGGTCATCGCCCTCGACGCCCAGGCCACCTGCGAGGACGTGGCGAACGCGACCCGGGCGACCGGCCTGTCCCGGTTCCCGGTCTACCGCGGCAACCTCGACTCCGTCGTGGGCACCGCCCACATCAAGGACGTCCTCGCGGTGCCCGCCGAGCTCCGCCCCCGCGTCCCCGTCTCCGAGCTGATGCGCGAGCCGCTCCTGGTCCCGGAGTCGCTCACCGTCGACCGGCTCCTCGACCGGCTCTCCGGCAAGCGCACGATGGCCGTCGTCATCGACGAGTACGGCGGTACGGCGGGCGTGGCCACGCTGGAGGACATCGTCGAGGAGGTCGTCGGCGAGGTGCGGGACGAGCACGACCCGCACGAGACACCCGACCTGGCCACGGCGGGCAGCGACGACGACGGCCGCGCCCTGTACTCCGCGGACGGCTCCGCCCGCACCGACCAGCTCGCACGCGTCGGCCTCAGGGCGCCCGAAGGGCCGTACGAGACGCTGGCCGGGCTCGTCGCGGCGGAGCTCGGCCGGATACCCGCAACCGGTGACCGGGTCGAGGTCGCGGGCTGGCGGCTGGACGTGGTGGACGCGTCGGGCCGCAGGGCCGCGCGGCTGCTGCTGCACGCGCCGCTCGACGGCCAGAAGCCGGATGACGAGAAGAAGGACGAGAAGAAGGGGGACGGCCGGTGACCACTGTCCAGTTGCTGATCGGTCTGGCGACCCTCGTCGTCAACGCCTTCTTCGTGGGCGCCGAGTTCGCGCTGATCTCCGTGCGCCGCAGCCAGATCGAGCAGTACGTCGATACCGGGGCCGAGGGCGAGCGGCGCGCGAAGAGCGTGCTGTGGGGTCTGGAGCACGTGTCCGCGCTGATGGCGGCCGCGCAGCTCGGCATCACGCTGTGCACGCTGGTGCTGGGTGTCGTCGCGGAACCGGCGATCGCGCATCTGCTGGAGCCGGTGTTCCACGCGATGGGCGTGTCCAGCGGTGCCGGGCACGTGGTGTCCTTCGTGATCGCGCTGGCCCTGGCGACGTATCTGCACATGCTGCTCGGCGAGATGGTGCCGAAGAACATCGCGCTCGCCGAGCCGGTGCGCAGCGCGCTGCTGCTCGGCCCGCCGCTGGTCGCCCTGGCCCGGGCGCTGCGCCCGGTGATCTTCACGATCAACGCCTTCGCGAACGCCCTGCTGAAGCTGCTGCGGGTGGAGACCAGGGACGAGGTCACGGCCACCTTCTCGGACGCCGAGCTGGCCCGGATCGTGCGGGACTCCGGCGAGGCGGGCCTGATCGACGACCGTGCGCTGGAGCGGCTGCACGACGCGCTGGAGCTGGGCCGCCGGCCCGTGCGGGACGTGGTGCTCCCGCTGGACCGCGTCGCCCTTGTCGTCCTGGGGGTCACGCCCGAGCAGCTGGAGGCGCTGTCGGCCGAGTCCGGCTACTCCCGCTTCCCGGTGGTGGACGAGGGGCGCCACATCATCGGCTACCTGCACGTCAAGGACGCGCTGGACAAGACCCCGCGGGACCTGCCGTTCCTGCTCAAGGACATGCGGCCCATCGCGCGGGTCAGGGAGAGCACACCGCTGGACGACGTCCTCACGGCGATGCGGGGCAGCCGTACGCATCTGGCGGCCGTGCAGGGCGCGGACGGGCGGCTGACCGGCCTGGTGACCATGGAGGACGTGCTGCGGGAGCTGTTCGGGCAGCGGGCGTGAGCACACGGGCCGACCGACGCCGACCGACCGCAGGGTATGTGCACGGGATAGCATTTCTTCCGCCATGCAGACGAACCCCACGCACACCAGCCTCGTCGCGGTCGGCGACTCCTTCACCGAGGGCATGTCGGACCTGCTCCCGGACGGCACCTACCGGGGCTGGGCCGACCTGCTCGCCGGGCGGATGGCCGCCCGCTCCCCCGGCTTCCGGTACGCGAACCTCGCGGTGCGCGGCAAGCTGATCCGGCAGATCGTCACCGAGCAGGTCGACGTGGCGGCTGCCATGCGGCCCGATGTCATCACCCTGGTGGGCGGGCTCAACGACACGCTCCGTCCCAAGTGCGACATGGGGCGCGTGCGCGGTCTGCTGACGGAGGCCGTGGAGCGGCTCGCCCCGTCCTGCGAGCAGCTGCTGCTGATGCGCAGTCCGGGGCGCCGGGGCCCGGTCCTGGAGCGCTTCCGGCCGCGCATGGAGGAGCTCTTCGCCTGCATCGACGAGCTCGCCGAGAAGCACGGCGCGCTGGTCGTCGACCTGTACGGGGCGCCCTCGCTCGGCGACCCGCGCCTGTGGGACGTGGACCGGCTGCATCTGACGGCCGAGGGGCACCGCCGGGTCGCCGAGGCGGTGTGGCAGGGCCTCGGCTATCCGCCCGAGGACACCGACTGGCGCATCCCGATGCCCGCCACGCTGCCGCCGGGCTGGGCCACGCGGCGGGTCGCGGACGTCCGTTTCGCGCGGCAGCACCTGCTGCCCTGGATCGGCCGCCGGCTGACGGGCCGCTCCTCGGGCGACGGGCTGTTGGCGAAGCGGCCGGAGCTGATGCCGTACGCGCCGCATGAGGAGCCCAAGGCGTAACCGGTCATGACCACGCGCGTGATCAACGTCAGGGGCCGGATCCACGAGTACGGCCCCCGGCTGGAGCGCGCCCCTCAGGACGTCGTCTACGTCGGCCGCCGCTGGACGATGGGCGGCTGGGACCTGCCCCGGCACCCCTTGTACAACCCGTTCGCCTACGACACCCCGACGCGGAAGCGGGACGGGACGCGGGCGGAGGTCATGGCGAAGTACCGGGCGTATCTGCTGGAGCGGCCGGATCTGCTGGCCCTGGTGCCCGAGCTGCGCGGGAAGGCGCTGGCCTGCTGGTGCGCGCCGGAGCAGTGCCACGCGGAGGTGCTGGCGGAGCTCGCGGAGACGCTCGCGTAGGTCTCCGGTTCGGGCCTCGTGCGTCTGTCGTAGGTCTCGCCGTTGCGTCTCTCGTAGGTCTCGCCGTGAGTCTCTCGTAGGTCTCGCGCGTCTCTCGTAGGTTCCGACGAAGACACCCGCGACGCTGGCCTGCGGGAATCGCCAGTAGAATCCGTACACGTGACTTCCGCTCCCGCCAAGCCCCGCATCCCGAACGTCCTCGCCGGACGCTACGCCTCCACCGAGCTCGCCACGCTCTGGTCGCCCGAGCAGAAGGTGAAGCTGGAGCGTCGGCTCTGGCTCGCCGTGCTGCGGGCGCAGAAGGACCTCGGGATCGAGGTGCCCGACGCCGCCCTCGCCGACTACGAGCGGGTTCTCGACCAGGTCGACCTGGCCTCGATCGCCGAGCGCGAGAAGGTCACGCGGCACGACGTGAAGGCGCGGATCGAGGAGTTCAACGACCTCGCCGGGCACGAGCAGGTCCACAAGGGCATGACCTCCCGTGACCTGACGGAGAACGTCGAGCAGTTGCAGATCCGGCTCTCGCTGGAGCTGATGCGCGACCGTACGGTGGCCGTCCTCGCCCGCCTCGGCAAGCTGGCCGGTGAGTACGGCGAGCTGGTCATGGCCGGCCGCTCCCACAACGTGGCCGCGCAGGCCACCACGCTCGGGAAGCGTTTCGCGACGGCGGCCGACGAGCTGTTCGTGGCGTACGGCCGGGTGGAGGAGTTGCTCGGCCGCTACCCGCTGCGGGGCATCAAGGGCCCGGTCGGTACGGCCCAGGACATGCTGGACCTGCTCGGCGGGGACGCGGCCAAGCTCGCGGAGCTGGAGCAGCGGATCGCCGGGCACCTCGGCTTCTCGGAGGCCTTCACCTCCGTCGGCCAGGTCTACCCGCGCTCGCTGGACTACGAGGTCGTCACGGCGCTGGTGCAGCTGGCGGCGGCCCCCTCCTCGCTGGCCAAGACGATCCGGCTGATGGCCGGGCACGAGCTGGTGACCGAGGGCTTCAAGCCGGGCCAGGTCGGCTCCTCGGCGATGCCGCACAAGATGAACACCCGCTCCTGCGAGCGCGTCAACGGCCTGATGGTCATCCTGCGCGGCTACGCCTCGATGACCGGCGAGCTGGCGGGCGACCAGTGGAACGAGGGCGACGTGTCCTGCTCGGTGGTGCGCCGGGTGGCCCTCCCCGACGCGTTCTTCGCCCTGGACGGTCTGCTGGAGACGTTCCTGACGGTGCTCGACGAGTTCGGTGCCTTCCCGGCGGTCGTCGCCCGAGAGCTGGACCGCTACCTGCCGTTCCTCGCCACCACCAAGGTGCTGATGGGCGCGGTGCGCGCGGGCGTCGGCCGTGAGGTCGCGCACGAGGCGATCAAGGAGAACGCCGTCGCCTCCGCGCTCGCGATGCGCGAGCAGGGCGCCGAGCGCAACGAGCTCCTCGACAAGCTGGCCGCCGACGAGCGCCTTCCGCTCGACCGCGCCCAGTTGGACGCGCTGATGGCCGACAAGCTGTCCTTCACGGGCGCCGCGGCCGACCAGGTCGCCGCCGTCGTGGGCCGTATCGAGGAGATCGTGAAGCGGCACCCGCAGGCCGCGGGCTACACCCCCGGAGCGATCCTCTGACGCGCTTCACGGCCGAGGAGCTGGAGGCCGCCCGCGGCCGTCTGGTGCCGGACGTGGTCGCGGACGGTCTCCAGGTGCTGTTCTGCGGCTTCAACCGACATCTAGAAATACAGCGTTGACCTGCACAGGAACACGATTCGAAAGATCAACTGGGAAAAAATTGGGAAACGGTGCGCGTTTCCGCGATCCGCAACTCCATTCCCGGTGTCACGTTCGCATACACGCCCTCTACTCCCCCGATCTCGGCGGTGCTGGAACGCCAGGTCGGCCGGGATCGGGTGCGGTTCGCCCCGAGTGACCCGGTGTTCCTGGCCGCGCTGCTGCACCGGCTCCCGCGCGGTGCGCTGCGCCGGGCACGGCTGCTGGTGCGCCCGGACACTGTGCTGCGCTGGCACCGTGACCTGGTCTCGCGGCCATGCGGCCCGTTCCCGGCCGGGGCGTGCGGGTCGGCCGCGTACCGTGCGCTCGATCCGCGTTCTCGTGCCGCGTCTGGCGCGGGAGAATCCCGGATGGGGATATCGGCGCATCCACGGCGAGCTGCTGGTTGTGGGCGTGCAAGTGGCCGCCTCCACGGTGTGGGAGATCCTGAAGAAGGCGGGGATCGACCCGGCACCCGAGCGGGGTTCCAGCACCTGGACGGACCTTCTGCGCTCCCAGGCCGATGCCCTGCCGGCGTGTGACTTCTTCGAAGCGGTCACCCTGTCCGGGGCGCGGCTGTACGCGTTCGCGGTGATCGGGCACGCCGGCCGGCACATCCGCATCCTGGGCGTCGACGGCGCACCCGACCGCCTCCTGGGTGGCACAAGCCACCAGGAACCTCGTCATGGATCTCGAGGATGCCGGCTGCCGGTCCCGGTTCATGATCCGCGACCGCGACGGGAAGTACCCCGCCCAGTTCGACACCGCCCTTGAGGATGCGGGGATCGAGGCCGTACTCAGCGGGATCCGGACGCCGCGGATGAACGCGCTCATGGAACGCTGGGTGCAAACCTGCCAACGGGAGCTCCTGCACCGCACCCTGGTCTGGAACCAGCGCCACCTACTCCCCACCCTGCGCGAGTTCGAACAGCACTGACAACTCCCACCGGCCCCACCAAGGCATCGCAGACGCCCGCCCGCTGCACCCCTGCCACCGCCGATCACCGACCCGGACGCCATCGCCCACCTCGACATACGACGACGCGACCGCCTCGGCGGCACCCTCCACGAGTACCAGTATGCGGCCTGACCTGCACGGACGAGGGGTCTGCCGCACGATCGGGTGACATCTTGACCTGTCACCCGAACCTGCATCAGACCCGTATGGACTTTTCACGATCTCGCAGGCTTCCTGCGACGCCATCAAACGCTCCGTGGGAGTCAGTCAACTTCTAGCCCTTCGTGTGAGGGTGAGCCACAACGTCGACGACTGGGCGAACCACGGCGTCGGCGCCCTGCGCGCCTGCGGCAAGGCCGCCAACCGCACCGACATCGTCTGCACACCCTGGGCCCGGTCCACCTGGAACGCCGCCTCCTGACCCCCACCAGCCGCCCACGCCGCCGGAGGAGAAGCTCCATGGCCGTTCGCCGTAGACGCTCACCCGTGCACCGAGGCACGCGAACCCGGCGCCTGAAGCGGCGGGCATCCGCCGCAGCCCTCGCCGCCGCCGGTGCGGTCCTCCTGGCGCTCGTGCCGGCAGGACCGGTTTCCGCCCAGACATCCGTCCCTCAGTTACGGGTCATGCCCCTGGGCGACTCGATCACCTGGGGAACTCCGGCACGCTGGCCGACCAGTCCAACGAGGGCCACAGCGGATACGTCATCTCCCAGATCCGCGACGGCATCGACGGCTGGATGTCCGCGGCCCGCCCCGACGTGGTGATCCTGCACATCGGCCTCAACGATCTCGACCGGGGCATCGACGTCCCGAACGCTCCCGCCCGGCTGGCCGGCCTGGTCGACCGCATCTACGCCGACCGGCCAGGCACCGGCGTCATCATGCTGGGCCTCATCCCGACGACGCCGGACCTGGGCTCGCGGGTGGCGGCGTACAACGCGGCGGCCAAGCAGTTGCAGGCACCTTCCACGCGCCCCACCACCTGCCGTCGCCCGGCTATGGCGTCAACTCGCCTGGTCATCCGCGTACATGTGCCATTGAGTGCGGATCCTTCGCAGGGACCCGCGGGGATCTGATCTGCTGAACCGGGGAGTTGAGTGTTGATCCGCCGAGCCCGCGAAACTGGGCGACAGAACGGTCAGCGTAGATGGACGCGGAGAGCAGTCAGACCATTTGCGATCACCGATGGCGTCCTGGTCAGGCTTTCGGCAGGCTCTGCCAGGCGGAGATCGGGGAAGCGGTCGAGCAGCGTACGGAGTACGATACGGGCCTCAATTCGGGCAAGCGGCGCTCCCACGCAATGGTGGATGCCATGTCCGAAGGCGATGTGTGCGGGAGTGTCGCGGGTGATGTCCAGCGTTGCGCCCCGAGGAAATCGCTCCAGGTCTCGATTGGCCGCCATCAGAGCTATGAGCAGCATCGAGCCCGCTGGGATCCTCACTCCGCCGACATCGACGGGTTCCGTGGTCCAATACGGCGTGGTGGCCTGCACTGCTGAGTCATGGCGCAGGAATTCCTCGATCGCCGATTCGAGCAGTTCGGGGTGCCGGCGGAGCAGGGTGAACTGGTCAGGGTGAGTGAGCAGGCCGCGCACGCTGTTACCGATCAGACCCACCGTTGTCTCGTGGCCGGCGATCAACAGCAGGTAGATCATCGAGATCAGCTCGTCTTCGGTGAGCCTCTCCCCGTCGTCACGGGCCGTGATCAGGCCGGAGAGCAAGTCGTCCTGCGGGTCGCGCCGCCTCCTCTCGATCAGGTCGCGGCTGTAGATGAGCAGAGAGGTCGCGGCCTCCTGGAATTCTTCGAAGCTGTACATGTCGGGCGACATCGCTCGAGCCGTCCATGTGCGGAAATCGCGCCTGTCCTCCTCGGGTATGCCGATCAGTTCGCAGATGACGCCGAGAGGCAATGGGTAGGCCAGCGTGGAAACGAGGTCGACGGTGTCCTCGCCTTCGACCGCGGCGATCAGCTCGTCGGTCATCTGCTGGATCCTGGGGGCCAGCTTCTCAACCCTGCGCCGGGTGAATACCGACGTCACCAGCTTGCGCAGCCGAGTGTGGTCCGGCGGATCGCTGTTGAGCATGTGCGTAAAAATCCCCCGCGCCACATCGTCGGACAGTTTTGTGGCAAAGGAGATTGCTTGCCAGCCGTACTTGACCAGGCACGGATCGGACAATAGCGCCTTCGCTTCGGCATAACCGGTCACAAGCCAAGCCGATTGACCGTCCGGCATAGTGATCGTATGGATGGGCCCTTTCGCGGCGAGTTCTGCGTATATCTCGTGTCGCTCGTCGCCGGAGGTTGCGGTGAACGGGATCAGCGCAGCGCCACCGGAGATGGAATCGGACAAGACACTCCTTCATGGTTCGTGCTGAATTTCCTGAACTTCTTACGCCTGGTCACCGGAAGAGTGGCCTTGTGTCACCCAACCTGCCTCATGGAAACGGGTGCTCCGACGCTGCGCCGCGGATGCGGGGACGACACGGTCCCTGCCCAATTACGTCACGTGCGCTCCGCATACCGGCGGTGGAATCGATCATCGACGCACCTTGTTCATACCTGACACCCCTCAGCCTGTCCTCGGTCGGCCCGCTGACCGGTATCTGCCGCACAGCGGGGAACCTCGGTCACACAGAGATGGCGCCGACTCAGCCTGAAGTCTCGCTCACCAGCGGCGTCACTGCCCGAGCCTCACAGACACAACGGGCCACCGGGGCGAACAGTTCAACGTTTCGCAGGAAATGAACGCGGCACCTTTGGTAGGCGGCGCCCCTCATCACCTTGCGCACGGCCTTGACCAGTCCGCTGTGATGATCCGCGATGACCAGGCGGACGTGTTGCCCGGCGTTGAAAATGGGCCTGGCCGCAGTTCCGTGACCGTGTCGCCGCAGTCCTGCTCACCCTCGTCGACCACGCCCTGTCCAACACCTAGACCGAGCCCGTCCACCCGACCAACCACTCGCTCCTGGGCGCCTGATGACGCACGCCCCCCCACGCCCCCATCCCGCCGGCCGTCAGCAGCCCGCCCCCGCGCTTACGGCCCGCGCGAGCGGAGCGCGACGTGATCGTGCCGCCCCTGGCGCCATCCGCACGGGCAGCGAAACCGTCAGCGGATCGCGCGCCCGGGAGTTGGCCGAGCCGGCCGCCCGTGCCGAACTCATCCAGCGGCTGGGTATCCCGATAGGCCCGCACCCACTCTTCGACGAGTTCGCCACCTTCACAACCCCCCGGCGGACAGCGGCCATATCATCGTCGGCCACACCATGAGCCGCGATCACGGCTGGCGCCCCGAAGTAGTCGAGCGCCGCAAGGCCCTGCCGCTGCGCAACGTGCAGCGGCAGCCCTCGCTTCAGCGGCAACCACGTCGTCGAAGATCTCGTTCGCTCGCCGCAGTTCGGCGTTCTCGGCCTTCAGCCGCTTGATCTCCGCGGCCTCCTCCGAAGTGGTACCGGTCGCTGACCGGTGTCTACCTGCGCTTTGCGGACCCAGGTCCGCACGGTCTCCGCCGCACCGACGCCCAGCTTGGCGGCGACCGCCTTCATCGCGGCCCACTCGGTCGGGTAGTTCGGGCGGACCTCCGCGACCATGCGCACCGCACGCTCACGAAGCTCGGCAGGTAGGGGGACGGACGTGCCATGACTCGATCCTCTCAGGGAATCGAGCCTCCATCAGACCTGGAGCGCTTCACACCAGGTTGGAAAAGGTTCACTCCCTGGAGTAAACCCCCGCGAACTTCCACCCAGGGCGAGTTCGGTACAGGCGCGCTCTCTCCTGCCCGGACTGGAGTCCGAAGAAGAAATCCCCGACGACCGGGCCGAAATTCTGTATCAGCTGCAAGAGGCGCGACGGCGGGGACGCGCAGATCGCGGAGTTGACGGCGCGGCTGGAGGTCGAGTGGGAGACGTGGTCGATCAACTCACCGCCTGACCCACGGGCTTCCCAGAGTCGGAGCTACACCTTTGAACCGTTCGCGGCGCGGGTCCGTTGCTGCCTGGGGGGGGGATCCGCACCATGCCTCCATCTGCCGGGATTGGTCGAAGTGGTAGTTGGATCGGGGTCTGGATACGGCACCCCTCCGTATCGACGCCAACATGACAAGGAGTACAGCTCATGAAAATTGGTATCGGCATTCCCAATCAGATACGCAATGTGGGAGCGGAAGTCATCCCGGAGTGGGCGCGGCGTGCCGAAGACGCGGGGTTTGCCTCCCTGGGCAGTGTGGGCCGTGTCGCCTATCCGGGGGTGATGGACACGGTCGCGCTGGCAGCCGCGGCAGGTGCCACGAGCAGGATCGGGCTCATCAGCAACGTCCTGCTCGGCCCGGTCTGGCCTGCTCTGCTGCTGGCCAAGGAGGCTCAGAGCATCGACGGTGTTTCGGGCGGCCGTCTCACCCTCGGTATCGGCCTCGGAGGGCGTGCCGACGACTTCGTGGTGGAGGGCCTGGGCCCGCGCGGCACCGGTAGGCGGCTCGACCGCGACATCGAGACGTACAAGAGCGTGTGGCGCGGCGAGACCCCCGCCGGCTGCGACAACCCGCTGGTCCCCGAGGGCAGCCGTGAGGTGCCTCTGCTCTTCGGCGGCATGGTCCAGGCGTCATACAACCGCGTGGCGCGCTCCGGCCGTGGCTATATCGGCGCGTCACTACCGGCACACATGGTCGCCGGCGCCTTCGACGGCGTACGCACGGCCTGGAAGGAAACCGGACGCGACGGCTCACCGTACCTGGTCGCCATCGCCTACTTCGCTGTCGCGGACATCGAGGGTGGCCGAGCGAACGTCTACGACTACTACTCCACCGCGGGAGCAGACACCGCTGGCTTCATTACATCTGGGGTGAGCGAAGGAGCGGATGTGATCAAGAAAACCGTCAGGGAATTCGAGGCGATCGGAGCAGACGAGCTGATCCTCAACCCGACCAGCGACGACATCGACGAGATCCAGCGCGTCGCCGAGGTCGTCCTCTGACACGGTAGCTGTAGTTTCTGATCACGGCTGGTCGTGGAGCTGGTGTCGTTGCTGGTGACAGGCTCGGGCGATGGCTTGGTGACGGCGGCGCCATGTGATCCGGTGCAGGATGTGGTCGCGGTCTCGGGCAGCACCGGGCAGGACGAGGGCGCGTAGCAGGCGTACGAGCTCCGGGCAGGTCAGCGGGATGAGCCGGGGTGGTCCGGCCGGGCCGGGCTGTGCGGTGGTGGCCGCGGGGGTGAGCGCGAGGACCGCGGCGGCGATCAGGGAGAACAGCGACCAGCGCATCCAGGAGTTCCAGCAGGTCACCTGGCCCTGGTCGAGGCCGGTGAAGCCCTCGCCGAGCTGGAAGGTCTCCTCGATCCGCCGGCGGCGGCAGATCACTTCCACCAGCGTGCCCAGAGCGACGTCGCCGGGGGCGAAGCAGCGGAAGTAGGAGACTTCCCCGGTGTAGCGGTGCCGGCGTGCGACCAGCACGCTCGCCCCGTTGCTGTGCCCGTCGGGGGTGTCGTCGGGGCGGACGTCGAGCCATGCCCCGTCGTACTCGCGGGTGCCCTTGGCGCCGTGGCCGGTCGGCCGGCGCATCCACTGCTCCGCCCGCACCTTGTTGATCACCTTGCGGGCTTCCCACCGGCGGCCTGTCCCGTCGGTGACCTGGTGCGAGGCGGCGACGCCGACCGCGTACCCAGCCCCAGCGACCGGACGCCGCAGCGCAGTTCGCGGCCGCAGTACACCTCGTCACCGGCGAACCAGCGCGCCTGGGTCCCGGCCGCGAGGGCGCCGGTGACCATGGACAGCGCCTGCTGCGGTTTCGTCGCGAACCCGATCTCGGACGGCACCCCGGCCAGCTCGCGGCGCTCGTCGTCCGCGACCCAGTCCACCGGGAGATACAAGGCCCGGTCGATGACCGCCCTCGCCGTTGCGGTGACCGCTGCCAGATACACCCCCACCTGGCACAATCCGACACCGCCGAGCGCGCCGGAGTACTGCCTGCCGGCCCCCACGCAGTCCGTCGAGGACTTCGCGTCGCCCGTCTCGTCCGCCACCAGCACCGCCTCCTGGTCGGCGAACTCGCCGACCACCAGCCGGGCGATCTCCTCCCGTGCCCGCTCGTGATCGAACCGTGCCCGGGAGAGCAGATGCTGCAGCCGATGGGGACCGGTGTGTCCCAGCGCCTCCGCGAGCGTCCAGCAGTTCCGCGTATCCACCTCCAGCAGCAACCCCGTGATCAACTCCGCCGCCGCACCGCGGGCTTCACGCCGCGCGAAGCAGCCCGCTACCGCCGCCATCGCCCTGGCGAACGTCCCGCCCCCACGCCTGCTCGGCTATCGTGGCTTCCACGGCCACCGTGTCTTGAGACGTCGTCACAAACGTTCATGATCGCGATGGCCGCCCTCATGCCCTCACCCGCCCCGACAAGGCGCCGACCAGCACAGGCGCCAGAACTACAGCTGCCGTGACTGACAACGCTTGAGCTGCCTATTCCATAGAGGGCTGGCCGGAATACGGCGGGAACAGGCGACCGCAGTAAATGCGGGTTCCTGGCCTTGTGCGGGAGGGCCCACCCACCACCATGACGAGCAGCCCGGCGACCAGCACGCACTGGGCGCTCCACAGGCTGCCGTCCTCCTGGGCGTCCGCGACCTGTTCGTCCCGGTCGGTGACGGTCAGGTCGCTCAGCTCCGCGGCCCGTTGGTCGAGCGGATACAGGGTGACACCGTCCACGATGCCCGCCCCCGCCGGCGAGTCGCCGGGTGCCATGGGCGAGCTCCCCGCCTCGGCGAGTGACCACACCGGGGGCATGGCCTCGGGCTCGGGCTCGGGCTGACCGCACATGGTGGCAGGCCGGGGAAACGTACTCGGCTATCGGGGCCTGCGCCGGGAGCGCGAGTCGACACGCCTGCGTTCCCCGACCACGGTGACCCGGCAACGTTCATCGATGGCCCGTCGTCAGGAGTGGGAGTAGGAGCAGGAGGTTGGGCCTGCAGCGCGGCGAGGCATCACTCGACCTGCTGCCGGGCAATGGCCAACGCCGCGTCCCACCCGAGCGTCTGATACGGCGTACACGACAGCCCGCTTCCCGCACAGATGCCCATGCCGTGGAGAAGACTCCACGCCCCGGCGACCACTACCGCCTCATGGAAGAGGTGCTCCGAGGCTGCCCCGCAGTGGGTCTGCCCCGCAGTGCGGGGACGACGCCGCCAGGGCGCGGTCGGCGTGCGCGCTCATCGAGCTACCCCCGCGGGTGCGGGGACGACACTTCTTGAGCTGCAATGCGTGTCAGTCGCGGTCGAAGTCAGGCAGGAGCTCATACGTGTGCTGGCGATGACCGCGGTCACCCCACATGGTCGCGCTCGCCGCAGCGATACTGCTCGAGCCCTACAGACACGACGGGTCACCGGGCGAACAGTTCAACATCACCCGAATTCCCCTGACTACGGCGTGCCGTTCCCGATCCAGCTCTGTGAACACCGGATGCACTCGCACCGCGGGTGGGACCCCTCCGCGGTGTGTCCCTGCCACAGCGCCAGAGCCTCGATAGAGAGCGGAACGCCCAGCTCCGGCGTGCCGCTTTCTGTGGCCAGGCGGGCATCGGCGCCAACGGCCGGATGCACAGGAGGTCAGGGAGTCCGGATCGGCTTCCATGCGGTAGCCACCGGCGCCGCGCAGCAGCCACTGCCCGGACGCTTGCAGCGGGAGACCCGGCTGCAACTGCCTGCGCAGCAGCCCGATGTGACGATAGACCAGGTGAGCGCGCCGGCCTGTGGGGCGTCGCCCCACAGGGGCGTCGACGATCTGTTCGACCGCAAAGGGCTGTCCGGGACCGTCCCCGCTCGGGTTTCCGCCGGCATCGGACCTCCTTTTGGTCACGGCCACCGCATGGAGGAGTCAACTGGCTACCGCCCCTTCGTACCGCGGCACTTCGCCGGGCAAGCTCGCCGCTCGTGGCGTTCCTATTCCGGAGTGATGTTGTGGTTGTTCACCCGGAAAAGATTGCGAGGGTCGTACTGCCGCTTCAGCCGTCGCAGCCGGTCGAGGTCCTCGGCGGTAAACACGTGCTCGGCCCTGTCATCGCGGCCGGCGAAGTTGGTGATGGTGTGTCCCGTGGCCCAGGGCTCCAGGCGCTCGACCATCTCGCGCAGTACGGTGATCCCGGCGTCGACCACCTCCGGCGGTCCGAAGGTGACTCCCCACACGTTGAACACGGCGTCCCGAGCGGCGATGGGGCTCGCCGCAGACGGCCGCTTCGCCAGCGCGCCGCCCAGGTGGCGGATCTCCAGGGCCGTGACCGGGCTGCCCACGATCAGCCGGGCGTTCTCCACAAGCCGGTCGACGGCCTCGGCCGGCAGATCGGTCAGGGCGGTGCTGTGCTCCTCGTACGGAGCCGGATCGGCCGGGTCGGCATGGACGACGTCGAACTCGCTGTAGGGGTGGCGGCCCACCGTGTCGGAAACCGCGGGGCCTATGGCCCGGAAAGGCGCGATGAGCTTCTCGGCCTCCTCGTCGGAGCCGAGGTGGACCACCCGAACGTGCGCGACGAACCTACCGCGCAGCAGCTCGGGGACCTCCGGGATGGGCGGGAGGTTCAGCAGCGCCACCGAGCAGGTGAACCCGTCGGGTGCGTTGCGGACGACTTCGGGGAAAGCCCGCAGTACGGCCTCTACGTCCTCGGCGGCGTAATGGATTCCACCGCCGTAGAAGGAGGTGACCGGGAAGAGCTCGATCTCCAGCTCGGTCACGACACCGAAGTTGCTGCGTCCACCACGCAGGCCCCAGAACAGTTCCGGTTCCGTTTCCGCTGACACGCGACGCAGCACGCCGTCCGGGGTGACCACTTCGATGGACAGGATGTGATCGGCGGCCCAGCCGTGAGTCCGGCCCAGGAACGGACTCAGACCGCCGCCGAGGGTGAAGCCCACAGCTCCCACAGTCGGGGACGCCCCGTGCAGGGGCGCCAGTCCGGCCGTCTGGGCGAGCTCCACGACGTCCGATACGCGCGCACCGGCTCCCACGCGGGCCACGAAACGGTCGGCGTCGATCTCGACCGCGTTCATTTCGCCGGTGGTGATGAGCAGGAAGCCGTCCGCCAGCGGGAATGGCTGATGCCCGGTGGCCATGACCCCGACGGGCAGATCATGCGCGGCGGCGAAAGCGACCGCAGCCTGCACATCGGCAGTCGTAGAAGCGGCGACAACCAGACCCGGTCGATGCTGCGAAAGCAGGTTGAACCCCGCCACCGCTGCCGAGTAGCCAGCGTCATCCGGGGTGAACACCGATCCGGTGATCCGGTCATCCAGCTCGGTGACGTCAGCCTCTGTGGGGACGGTCCGCCCCTGGTTCTCGGTCATCTTGCAGTTCCTTTCGTTGTGCATGTGGGCCGGTGGCAACGGATCTGTGCCACCTGGGTCATGGGTGCCGGATACTCGTGGGCAGGTTCAGACGTGACGGGGGCAGAAGCTGCCGAAGCCGTTCTTCGTGGCGGCGATGGCCGGTCGCTTCACCAGGGAGCCGTCGGGGACGACCGCAAACCACTCTTCGTCCAGCCCCTGGCCGTTGGCGACTTGATGTCGCCGCAGACCTCGTCGCCGGCGTAGTACAAGAGCCAGTCCTTGTAGGACACCTGCGTGGCGCCTTCCGCGCGCTTGACTTGGTTGATCAGGGAGGCGTCGGTCTCGCCGAGCTCGGTATCGGCCACCTGCGCCTTCACCCGCTGGGCGTCGGCCGATGACTTCTCACCGTCGTCCCCGCCGCCGCAGGCGATGAGGGTGAAAGGGCCGAGAGAGGTGAGGGAAGCGAGCAGAACGGCTCGGGTATGCATGATTCTCCTGAGAAGACGGCGCCGCTGCGCGGCGGGGAGGTATGCCTCCGAAACGGCTCCTGCTCCGAGGACCAAGTGCCGTCGGATGCTGCTACGGGGCGTATCCCAAGCCGGTTCACAGCCTGGCGGCCTCCTCGGACCACCGCACAGCGGGGCAGGGGCCGCGCTGCTCTGCCCCACTCGCGACGCCGAGAGCACAGCGCGAGGGTGTGCTCTGGATGCATCGCTTCGTGGGCACCGCAACCGGCACTGGGGCGCCTCCACGGACTCCCCGGTGACGCGCTGTTCTCGCTGCCCCGGCCTCTGACGTGTCCTCGCTGCGGCCAGGATCCGGGTGATCAGGTTTCGGCGGCGGCCTGGGACGCGGGCACTGCGGCGAGAGTCTTGAGGGCCTGCCAGTCCACACGCGGCCGCGGCAGACCACGCCCGCGCAGATAGGCCTTCGTCGTCCGGCGAACGGTACGCAGCAAGCGGACCTGGCCGCGTGGGCTGCCGTCGCCCGACAGCTCGATCACCCGGTGTGGCACAAGCAGCCAGTCGCCGTCGTCGGACTGCCGCAGCTCACCCCGCACCAGTGCGTTGTAGAGGTCGGCGAGGCGGTCATCGTGGCGGTGCACGAGGAGAGTGGCCGGACCGGGTACGACGTCGCAGTCGGCGGCCGGTTCGACCAGGAACCCGTCGGGCCTCGCCACCGTCCGGGTCCGCATGAGCAGCGGGGCACCGTGGGCGTCCCGGGCGCCGAGCACGGCGGTGGGGAAGCCGGCGAGAATACCGGCGCCGGGCAGGGAGCTCGTCCGGCCTGCCGCGTCGCCCCGGTCACCGGGCGGCGCGGTCAGAGGCGCGCGGGTGCGCACCTCGGTCGGGCTGATGGTGATCTTCAGCCGCAGGTAGTACCAGTCCATGAGCCAGCGAGCGGGCCGGTCCACATAGCGTCGGCTGTCGGGCTGACGATCGAAGAGCATCGACCAGTACGCCTCGTCGCCCGAGGGTGAGGTCACGATCTGCTCCGGACACACCGCAATACCCGGCATGAACACCTCTTGAGGGGCGTCCAGCCCGCTGCCGGTGGGATCGGAGAAGAGCATGGCCACCCGGCCGTCACGACGAACGTTCAGTGCCTTCTGGGCGAAGCCGAGCGACGTGGTGACGAGAAACGTGCCGTCGTCGCGGCGAAGGGTCGCCGTCGGCCAGGCGATCGGTGTGCCGTCCCGGGCAAGAGTGACGAACTCACAGGTCCGGTAGGCGTCGACGGTCTCGCCCACCGCCTGTTCGAGAGGTATCACGCGCGCAACCTAACTATTTTTCAGGTGAGTTGGGAAAGAGACGCAGGTGGGTGTGTGGCATTTCCGCACCGGGAGCCGGTCACCCGCGGGTGATCGGCGCGATCCAGCGGCTCGGCTCGTGCTCGCGTCCGATCTCGGGAAGCTTGGAGGTGGCCACAACGCCGAGCACGCCCAGGGCGGCCAGGGTGACGAAAAGCACCTCATAGCCACCCAGCATCAGGAGTGCGGGCGCGGCGAACGGCACGAACGACCCCGGCAGTGTGTTGGCGATGTTGATGATCGCAAGGTCCTTGCCCGCGTCGTCCCTGCTGGGCAGCAGCCGTACGCACAACGCCAGATCGACGGCGACAAAGGTTCCCAGGGCGACTCCGATGGCAGCCGACGCCACGTAGATGAGCGCCATGTCCTGGGCCCCCGCGAACAGGACGAGCGCTGCGGCCGCCATCACGCCGGCGAAGACCACGAACGGCTTCTGCCGCCGAAGCATGTCGGAGAGACAGCCGGCGACCACACTGGCGGCGGCAACGCATCCGATGGTGAGCACGGCGAGCTTCAGCACGGTGCCTCCGATCTCCTGCTCGCTTATGCCGAAGCGATCCATGAGGAAGAAGGTGCTGTAAGTGCTGGATGCAAAAGCGCACATGATCAGGAAGCGGACGAGCCATGCCCATCCGAACGCCGGGTGGGTCCGAGGGCTGAACCAGAACGTCGAAGCAACGGTCCGTAGATTCAGCGGTGGCTTCGGCATGCTGCTTCGCGGATCACGCAGCAGGAGGGCGGCAACGGTGCTCGCCCCGATGGCGAAAAGCGCGATGGCCCACCACTGAGCGGCGCTTCCCCCCGGGAACGCGTTGGCAAGTGACAGGCCGACAAGCGGCCCCGTGGCTGCGGCCATGCCGACAATCCCGGATACACGCCCTCTGCGGCGCTCGGCGACCTGGTCCGCGACGAGGGCACTGTTCGCGGCGTCCTGGAAGCTCGCGACCGCCTGCACTCCGCACCACAGCAGCACGACCTGCCAAACCTGAGTCGTGAGAGTCACGCCGATCAAAGCGAGCGCGGCCAGCAGGGAGCCGGTGATGATCCAGGGACGGCGCCGGCCGAACCGGACACGGGTACGGTCCGAAACCCGACCGGCGATGGGGGTGAACACGAGAGAGACAAACGCGCCAAAGCCCGTGACGATCCCGAACGCGGTGGTCGCCTCGCCACCCGCGATGCCCTTGAGGTGCAACGCGAGCAGCAGTTGGAGCGGAGTGCTGAGCGCGACGTGGAAGCCGAACTGAGACAGCATGATTGCCGGCACGAACCGGCGCAGCGGAGTGACACCGTCGCTTGGTCTTGCGACCGGCGTCGTTATGAGTTGCTCCGTTGCCATGGTGCTTCCTTGCTGTGGAGGGTTTCCAGTGGGGAGGGACATGCGCCGGCCGTCATGGCCGGGTGAGGCCGAATCCGTC
This sequence comes from Streptomyces sp. NPDC050619, assembly GCF_040654815.1. NCBI lineage: Bacteria > Bacillati > Actinomycetota > Actinomycetes > Kitasatosporales > Streptomycetaceae > Streptomyces > Streptomyces sp. NPDC050619. The sequence goes on from NZ_JBFAIR010000013.1 coordinate 251,211, forward strand.
AGCCGCCATGCACGCCATAGCGGACTGCACGCTCGACTGCGCCGGCCATGGCCTGCTGCCCTTAGGTGTTGGGGTGGGCAGGCGCGAACGACTGTGCAGAAACAAGTGGTTCGATCCAGCGCTACCCGGCGGGTCGGCACATGTCATGGCCGATCGTCGGGGTGTACGTGTCGATGTAGCGTGCGCCGCCCGCGTGCGCCTGACTGGCCGGCATGTCGTTCAGCTTCTTCTCGGTGTCCCGCAGGCAAGCGAAGTCGCCGGCGGCGAGCGGCACCGTGGCAGCCGTACAGCCGACGCCGTTGTCCGGGAACAGATCGGGATGGCCGACCACGACAACCTTGGCCCGGGGAGCCCGCCGACGGATCTCCTGCAAGGAGCTGGAGATGTTGGAAGTGATGTTGTTGATCTGCTCGGCCGGCTGGTCGGTGCCATCACCGGTGAAGAAGGCCTGACACGGGTTGCCCGTGGGGTCCGTGGCCGCCGGCTTGGCACAGGTGGCGGGATTGTTGGAAAAGCCCAGGTCCTTGCCGCCAACAGTCACCGTGACTACGTCGGTCCGACGGGTGAGTGCTTCGACCTGAGGTGTAAGCGAGCCCTGTGATCCCGTCAACGCAGCTGTCCTAGCAGGAGAACAGCTCACGTCGGTCAACCGCCACTTCTTGGAAGCGGCGAGAATGGAAGGATAGTTCTGATCCGACCGGGCACAGGAGCTGTCGACCTGGTGGGAATGCCGGGGCCTGGCGCGTACGAGTCGCCCGGCGCAACGTAGTCCACGACTCGGTTGGCTGAAGACGCGGCGTTCGCCGGTCCCACGGCACCAACCGCAGCAAGGGCCAGCGCGGACAGGCCACGACGGCGCCCTGCAACACACTGTGCTTCCCGGAAGGAAGCTTGATCTTCTTGTTCACTCATGTCCATTCGTCAGGCCACTCAGGATCGTCACCGACCCCCGCACCGGTCACGGCGATTGCACTTCATCGACATCCCGTTGCTACGTGTCGCGGCTTGGGGTGGTTCACTTTCGCCTTCAACTCCCCCTCATCAATACGGCGATGGGCAGTGAACCGCTGAGCCCTCACCCACGTAGAGCGGCATAGTCGGGAACACACCCCCCGTTGCCGACCGCTCCGCGCCCCACGGCCGGTGTGGAGGGTTCGCCGCGTGGTATAGAGCGGGTCGCTCTTGCGTCCGCGGTGCCCGTGGACGGCCAGTTGGACACGTCGGCGGCATCGGTCGAGTGCGTCGCCGGCCAGACGCACGACGTGGAATGGGTCCATGACCGCGACCGCGTCGGGCAGTTCCTCGCCGGCGGCGGTCTTGAACCCTGTGAAACCGTCCATCGCGACAACCTCGACGCGGTTGCGCCAGGACTCTTCGCGTTCGGCGAGCCACGTCTTGAGAGCCTGCTTGGAACGGCCTTCGACCATGTCGAGCAGCCGGGCAGTGACGGTGCCGTCGCGGTTGCCGGTCAGGATCGGAACCGTGGAGTTCAACTCCTCCACGCTCTACCGCTACGCCGTCCTCGGCGTGCACCAGCTGCGCGAGAACCTGACCTCGCCGGACAGCACCCGCCAGGCCGCCGTCCGGTTCGTCGACGCGTTCACCCGCTCCATGCCCACCGGCCACCAGAACTCCTTCGCCCACCGAACCCTGCCCCACCTGGTCCTGGTCACCGTGCGCACGGACCAGCCCGTCAATCTGGTCTCCGCGTTCGAAGAGCCCGTCGCCGGCCACAGCGGCCTTGTCGCGGAGTCCTGCGCACGCCTGGCCGGTGAGCTGGCCTCCGTGGGCCGTACCTGGGGCAGCCCCCCTGCGCGCACGCTGGCCACCTACGCCGTCGAGGGCGGCAAGGCCGGCGAGGCCTTCGGCCCCTCCCTCCCCTTCTCCGCTCTGCTGGACAGCGTGGACGGTGTGGTCGGCACCTGGCTGGCCGACGGCCGCCTCCCGCTGACCGAGTCCGCGCAGGCCGGTGCGTGATGGCATCCGACCAGGCCGTCCTCGTCCTCCGGCTGGCCGCCCCACTGCAGTCCTGGGGCGGGCCCTCACGCTACAACCGCCGCGACACACAGCCCCGGCCGACCAAGTCCGGCGTCCTCGGCCTGCTCGCCGGGGCAGAGGGCCGCTCTCGCGAAACGCCGCTGACCGACCTGCTGGGCCTGCGCCTGGGCGTGCGCGTCGACCAGCCCGGCAGCCTGCTGCGCGACTACCACACCGTCAGCGACCACCGCGGCCTGCCGCTGCCGTCGGCGAAGGTCGACAACAAGGGCGTGCAGAAGAAGACCAGCCCCGCTAAGTACACCGGCGTCACCCAGCGCTACTACCTGCAGGACGCAGTCTTCACCGCCGCCCTGCGCGGACCCCTCCCCCTGTTGCAGGACCTCGAACACGCCGTACGCCACCCCGTGTTCCCGCTCTCGCTGGGACGCCGCTCCTGCCTGTCAGCCTCGGCCTGCACCCCCACGACGATCTGGACAGCGTCCTCGCCTCCGTTCCATGGCAGGCGTCCCCCCACCGGCGCCGGCAGATCCGCACCCCGCACGTGACACTGGAAACCACCGTCGAGGACCCCACGGCCGACCACCTCGTCGACGACGTCCCCGACACCTACGACCTCAAAACCGGCACCGTCTTCGGCCGGCGGGCCGTCCGGCACCTGTGGGTGACACTCCCCACCGGCCGCTCCACCCCCACAGACCCCGACCGCGTCAGCAGCACCGGCACCGGCCACGATCCGTTCGCCCTGCTGGGCTGGTGAGGAACATGCCCTACCTGTCGAAGATCGCTCTCAACCCGCGCCGCCGCAGCGCACTCGCCTTGCTGTCCAACCCACACCAACTGCACGCCGCCGTCCTCGCCGGATTCGCCGTCCAGCCGGTCACCGAACGCGTGCTGTGGCGCCTGGACAGCAATACCGCCCACCGGGCCGACATCCTCGTCCTCACCGACAGCCGCCCCTCCTGGCACCACCTGACCGAACAGGCCGGCTGGCCCGGCGGCGACGGAAGCGAGCCCCTCATCGCCGACTACACGCCCCTCCTCGAACGCATCACCCTGGGCAGGGAATTCGCCTTCCGGCTGACCGCCAACCCTGTCCAGTCCGTGCACCGGCCCACCAAGCCCAGCGCCGAACAGGCGGCCCGCCTCACGCCCGGCGCCGAACCCTCCGACGCAACCCGCAGGCCCCGCGGTTTCCGCGTCGCCCACCGCACCGCCGACCAGCAACTCGGCTGGCTGCTCACCAGAGCCGAACGCCACGGCTTCACCATCCCCACCGCAGCAACCACCCCGCCCGCACCCGGCCTGAGTACCGACGGCACCTCCCCGGCCGCACCGCCCGCCGTCACGCTGATCGCCCGCGACGTCCTGCGCTTCCGCAAGCGCACCAACGGCCCTCGCGTCACCATCTCCACCGCCACCTTCCAGGGACGGCTCCGCGTCACCGACCCCGACGCCCTGCGCACTCCCCTGCTGACCGGCATCGGCCCCGCCAAGGGCTACGGCCAAGGCCTGCTCACCCTCGCCCCGCTCCCGGCGGAGACCACACGCCCTTGAACGCTGGACACATCCACCTTGGGCTCACAGCCACGTGCAGTGAACCGTCCAGGGACCACTCGCGTTCGGATAAGCGACCGCCGGCCATACGCATGAGAAGTCCCGGGCCCAAGAGGCCGAAGCATCAGCGCGAACAAAGGAACTCAGTTGAATTTGCGTTCACTTGTCCCGATCCATCGGAATGAGAGGGATAACCACGCCTCCCCGGAGGGGGCGCCCGAGGAGACGAGCACGTCATCGCTTTCACGGAGAGGTGTTCTGGCCGCGTCCGTCGGGGCTCTGCTCGCCGCAGGATGCACCAACGGTGAACAACAAAACGCCGGCGACAGTCCCAGCGAAGGAGATACCGCCGAAGAACCGTCCGGCAAGCTGGGAGCCAACTTCAACGAGCACGCCGACAGCGTGACATTCGACGAACTGCGTGGTCTCTCCGCGAGCTGGCTTCGGGGATTCGTCCCGATGCCCGAGGTCAAGGCCGACGCCTCGCAACAGCGCGCCGTCAAGTTGCTCATCGACGCACATGACCAGGGCTACGGCACGGTGCTCTCACTGAAGTTCCCGTTCCACCACCAGCCGATCCCCCGCCCGGACACTCAGGCCATGACCGCGGAACTCACCCGGGTCGACAAGGTCCTGCAAGCCATTCTCGACACCGTCGACGTGCTGACCATCGGCAACGAACCGTTCATCGAGAGCCGTCCCCAGGACATCGACTCGGACGCCATGAACACGTACTACGAGACCGTCGCGGCGCACGTCATCGCCTACCGGAAGAAGCACTTCCCCTCGGGCTGCCGGACCCGCCTCTACATGGGAGCACTGAACCGTCTCGGCCAGCCGGACGAACGGACAAGGGCCACCGCCCGCTGGCTGTCCTTCACACAGGGGACCCCGGAGATCGAAGGTGTCGACATCCACCCCCATGTAGCCGCTCCGGAAAAGGTTCAGCCGTTCCTCGACTACATACTGCCCCGGCTCCGTAAGGACCAGAAGTTCCTGGTCACCGAGTTTTCCCTGATCCACCTCTGGAAGGAGCACCTGAAAGACACCATCCCCGCCGAGTTCGCGCGCCGTTACGACTTCCCGCCGGTCACTCCGGTCTGGAAGATGATCAGCGAAGCAATCGACCGCCCGGTGCCGGAGGAGCAATGGCATGACTTCCTCGCCATGAGCCCCTGGTTCGAGAACAACAAGCACTTCCTGCGGGACCAGATGCGCCGATTCCGGGACACCGGACGCCTCGCTGTGGCGACATACGGCGTCACCCAGTCCGAGGCCATGGCACGGAACTTCGGTCCGGACAAGCAACCCTGGCTACTGAACAGCCTCTACGCCAACCAGACCGCCGAGCCCCCTCACGGCGACCTGCCGGCCCGCAGCTACGGGTTCTTCGACGACTTCCGTGCCCTCCAGCGGACACAGGACCGCCGGCCGGTGCGAACGCCAAAAGTCGCCACATGAGACACACTGCCGAGCGACTTGCCGTCCGGGACCGGAACAGGGTCCCGCAGGAGCGCCCTTCTCTTCTCTCTCGAAGTGGCTGCGGAACATCCGATCCCGACGGATGGCGTCCCGTACGCGGCACCAGGCACATCCTCAATGTGCTCGACGTCCTGCACCGCGACCGCCTCCCCCTGCGCATCCACGACGGCGCCTTCTCCACCATGGGCCTCACCGCCCGCCACCCGCGCACCGGAGAGCTGCTGTCCACCGTGAAGTTCATGGTGTAAACCCTCGACGCCGCCGGCGATCTCCAGCGCGATCTCCAGCGGGAACTGACCTACGACGGGCTGCGGGCCGCCGAGGCCAAGGGCAATAAGGGTGGTCGACGGCCGACTGTCACGGGCAAGACGATCGCCGACGTGCGCGCCGCATACCTCGACGGCCGGACCATCGCCGCCCTGGCCCGCGAGCACGGCGTCAGCCGCGGCGCCGTTCGCACGGCCGTCACCGACCTCATGCCCGAGCACGCCGCAGCCGACGAAGGCACCACGGCCCCGGAACTGCCCGTCTCCCTCGACATGCCCGGCAAGGTCGCCGGCTTCCTCCGCGCCACCGAGCTGGACGACGCCGAGCGGGCCGCGCTCAACCACGGCGTGACGGTACGGCGCTGCCAGGGCTACACGCTGCGCGTCACCACCTCGCCCGCGGTCCACCGCCAACTCCTCGCCCGCTGCCAGCCCCTCGACGGGGCCCAGGGCACCCCGGCGGTCCCCGCGCAGCGCAAGGCCCGCGGGAGTACGAGAACCGCACCAACACCCTCGTGGCAGACGTCCAGCGCCGAGCAGTCAGCGCCAGCCCACAAGGCTCATCCCGTGGCGGGCCGGCACATCTGGGCCATGCCCCCGCTTCAGATGCAGATGACGATCTTTCCGCGTGTGCGTCCGCGCTCGGCGTGCGCGTGCGCGTGGGCGTGGGCGTGGGCGTGGGCGTGGGCGATTTTCTCCAGGGGGTAGGTCTGTTCGATACGGGTGTGTAGCGACCTTGCCGGCCCAGTTCCGCGGCCGCGGACAGGAGGGTGGAGTCGTTCCGCGTTGACCACATGCGTGCCCAGACGCTGCCCGCCTGCGTGGTCCGCTACCGTCGCGACGCGCGTCAGGTCGCCCGTGATCGCGACGAGGTCGTCCAGCGAGCCGGAGGCCGCGGTGTCGAGCGCGATGTCGACGCCGTGCGCAGCGAGTGCGGTGAGGCGCTGTGCGAAGCCGGGGCTGGATGTGGTGGGAACGGCGCCGAGAGAGGTGAGGAACTCGTGGTTGCGTTCGCTGGCTGTCCCGACTCGGAGTCGCGCCGGGAGACAACCTCTCCTGCTGACCTGAGCGCCTCCGCACCCCCGCACGCACCGCTCAAAGCGATGCCGCGGGGGTGCGTGAACCCAAGGACATGGTCATGTCCCGCGGGGTGGTGTAGTCACGGCAGCTGTTTCGATTCCGGTTGTGGGGTGATCTGCGGTTCGGGTTCGGTTGGCATGGTGGTGAAGAGTTCGGCCATGGAGGCTTCGGAGAGGTAGCGGCGGTCGAAGACCTGCCATTCGTCGTGGAGTTCGGCCAAGACTGCGGCGGCGAGCCGGTCCAGGGCGGCGGGGTTGGGGAAGACCTGGACGACGTCGGCCCTCCGTTTGATCTCCCGGTCACCCGATCTGGCCCGCGGTCCAGCAGTCCGGCTTGTCCGGCCCGCCGCACGTGGACAGGGCGGTCAGCGTGCGGTGCAGCGCGGCCCGCCGGTCCTCGGGCAACTCGGCCGCCGTGTTGGTCAACTGGTGCGGATCGGCGGCCAGGTCGTGGTACTCCACCTCGCCCGTCGCGTACTCCACGTACAGCTCGTCAGTCGTGCGGATCGCCTTGTACGAGCCCGGCTGCGCGTTGCCCGACCCGGCCACGGCATCCGGATCCCGGGACGCCGTGGCGGCGTGGGAGGTGTGCTCCAGGAATGCCGCGTCCCGGGCCCAGCCGTCCGTTTCGCCGCGCCACAGCCGGGCCATCGACCGGCCGTCGCTCGCACCCGGCGCCACCCCTGCCAGCGACAGGAAGGTGGCGTACATGTCGGTGTTCTGCACCAGTTCCCTGCGGGTCGCCCCTGCCCGCACCCCCGGCCCGGCCACCAGGATCGGCACCCTGGCGTCGTGGTCGTACGGAGTGCCCTTGCCTTGCAGCAGCCGGTGCTCGCCGAGGTGAAAGCCGTTGTCGGAGCCGAAGACGACGTAGGTGTTGTCCGCCACACCCAGCTTGGTCAGGTGCGCTCGGAGCCGCTTGATCATGTCGTTGAGCGACTGCATCATCTGCACCCGCAGCCGGTGGTTGCGGTCGATCGCGGTCTTCTCGTCCGCGGTCAGCGCGCTCTCGCGCAGCCACTGCGGCCCGTCGGCGACGGTGCGGTCGAAGGAGCCGTCGCGCGGCGCCTTGACGTCGTTGCAGTCCACGGGGCCGCAGTCGCCGGCGAAGCCGGCGTCCGGATTCGCCCGGTCGCGGGGCGCGGGTACGAACGGCAGCTTCGCGTTCGGCGCCACCGCCGAGTGCGGGGCGAAGGGGGAGACCTCCAGGAAGAACGGCTGGTCCGCGTGGTCGTTCACCGACCGGTTCAGGAAGGCCACGGCCTTGTCGGACAGCAGATCGGTGAGGTACGTGTCCTGGTAGTGCCGCCGCTTCTTGTTGCCGTCGACGGCCTCCGTCATGGGGTAGTTCATCTGGCCGTAGCCGCCTTGGCCGGCGACGTGCCATTCGTTCCAGCCCGGCGGCACGTAGTCGGCCGGGTAGTCGTAGTCCCAGGCGGGGTCGGCGCCCTCGGGCCGGTATTCGTTGAGGTACTTGCCCATCTTGCCGGTGCGGTAGCCGGACTTGCGCAGTGCGGTGGCGTACGTGCGGTCCTCGTCGTCGAGGAAGGCGCCAAGGCCGCCGTCCCCGAACTGCGAAGTGTTCGTCAGCACTCCGGTGTTGTGCGGCATCCTGCCGGTCAGGCCGGAGGCCCGGGACGAGCAGCACAGGGAGTCGGCGAAGACGTAGTTGGCCATCGTGGTGCCCTGCTGCCGCAACTGCGCCGCCTCGGTCACGTAGCTGAGCAGGTCGGCTGACATGTCGTCGACCTGGATGTAGACGATGTTCGGCCGTTCCGCGGCGGGTCGCTCCGCGTCCCGGGAACCTTCGTCGGCGATGACGGCGGCTGCCGTCACCCCGGCCGCCGTCAGCACCAGGGCGAGCCCGACGACAGCCGCGTTTCTCAGTCGCATACGGATGGGTGCACCTCGCATCTCTCGGTGGTCGCATCGGTCCGTCCGCCGCTCGGCTCGGTACCTCGATCAAAGCAACGGAGCAAGCGGGGAAGGCAATGTCAAGTGGCTCTGCCTCTCCGCCTCTAGGGCATGCCCTGGGCGTAGGAGGCCATGACGTTGGCGACGCCGCACTCGACCACGTCGAGCAACTCGGCCTCTCGCAATGCGCTCACCACAAGCACGACACGGGCACCCTCGTCATGCACGACCCGACGCAGCCGAGCGAGGGCAATGTCGTCGAGGGTGCCGTGGACGAAGATGACCACCGTGCCCGGCTCGTGATCCGACTCCTCGCGAACTTCGATCTCCGGATGGCGGCGCAGCCGGCTGAGCACGCCCTCTCGGGAGATCAGATCCGGGGCATTGACTGCCACGGGGATCTCCCCATGCTGCCTCGGGTGCCCGGACGAGCGACCGCCGGAATCAGCCGTAGGTGCTCCTGCCTGGGGCCGCTGGTGCCCCAGCTGGTGCTCCGGTGACTGCCCGGACATGGTTCGTGCGGCCTCCGGTGTCAGTATGTGTCGAAGGTCCGACTGCCTGCCACCGGACGGTGGCGGTGACTCGACGGCACTGTTCGACGTTGGTTCGGGCTCATGGTCGAGAAGCACCTACGTGTCCAGCGTCCAAGTGGTTCATTTCTGCCGCCGTGCACCCGGCACCCGGTCCAAGTGATCATCCCGGGCATCGGCCCTGCGGCGGCTGAGATCATCATCGCCGAGACGCACCGTCCCCGTCGCGGAAAGCACCAGCTCACCGCGGGTGCGAGACCCCACAGACGCTGTCGGCGCCACCCCCTCGGCTCCGGATACCTCGGAGGTCTCAGTGGACATGACCGTCGTACTTTCTCTCGGCAGTTCGGGCTTGGTTGGTGCATGGCCAGCACGTGCTCGCGCCGCGCACGATTCACCGGCCGCCGGCCCGCGACCCCGGCGTTCGACGCGGCCCGGGAGTTGAACCGTTCGTCCCGACGGCTCGTTGTCCCTCGCGTCAACACCTCGACCGACAGAGGCACCCTCCCCCGAGGTCAGATCAGTCGATTGATCAACACCTCAGCGGCCCATCACCTCACCGCCCCGCTCGGACCACACGACCCCGACAGAGACTCGATGCCGTACACACTCGACGCCCAACTCCTGCAGGCCCAGGCCGACATGCACCCCGCAGGTGACACCCAGCCGCAGCATCCGGCCCGCGGTGACTGGAAGGTGCTGCGCGAGGGCGAGTCCGGTCCCATCTTCCTCGACGAGGACGTCGCCTACGCCGCCGCCTGGCCGCCACCGGCACCTCGGTCGAACGGCACGTCCAACCCGGGCGACCCGCACCCATTCGACCACCTGGCCCCGCAGCCCGACGTCGCCCACCGCACCCGGGCCGGCCGACTGCGCGCTCTGACCAGCTTCTGACCGGTCGGTCGAGAAGGCCCCACCTCACCAAGTCCCCACCTCACCCGAAGAAGGTCATCATGAGCTCTCAGGATCATCAGGATCAGAAGGTCGCCGTCATCACCGGCGCTTCGCAGGGCATCGGCGCCGGCCTCGTCGACGCCTATCGCAAGCTCGGCTACGCCGTCGTCGCCACCTCGCGCACGATCGCCCCCTCCAACGACGCGGGGGTCCTGACCGTCCAGGGTGACATCGCCGATCCCGGCACGGCCGAACGCGTCATCGCCGCCGGCGTCGAGCGGTTCGGACGTATCGACACCCTGATCAACAACGCGGGCATCTTCCTCGCCAAGCCCTTCACCGACTACACCCGGGACGACTACGCCGCCGTGACCGGTGTGAATCTGGCCGGCTTCTTCCGCACCACCCAGCTGGCCATCGAGCAGATGCTCGCCCAGGGCGGCGGCCATATCGTCAACGTCACCACCAGCCTGGTCGACAACGCCGACTCCAACGTCCCCTCCGTGCTTGCCTCGTTGACCAAGGGCGGCCTGCAGTCCGCCACCAAGTCCCTCGCCATCGAGTACGCGACGCGCGGCATCCGTACCAACGCCGTCTCCCCGGGCGTCATAAAGACCCCCATGCACCCCCCGGAGACCCATGAGGCTCTTGCCGTCCTGCATCCGGTCGGCCGGATGGGCGAACAGAGCGACATCGTCGACGCGGTGATCTACCTGGAGAACGCGCCGTTCGTCACCGGCGAGATCCTCCACGTCGACGGCGGCATGAGCGCGGGCCGCTGACCCGCAGGACCTGCTCGCGATGCGTGACAGGCAGGCGGGCTGCGTCAGCGGGTGGTGCCCGAAAGTCTTCTTCCAGGTCGCGGCGGCGTCCTGCTTCTCGGAGTGCGCCAGGACGAGGACACCGTCCAGGTCGGCGATCACCTGCCCGCCCGCGTCCGGTGCCGCTTCACCGGCCAACTCCAGGCATGGTCGCGTACTTCGGCGCGGGCGGTGCGCAGCGCTGCCAGTACCCGCTGCCCGCGCCGGCGCCGGTTCGCTGATCAGCCGGGAGACCGAACCGCACCACTGGAGTACGCGTCACGGCCTGCTGCCCGGCCGCCACCGACACCGAGTACTTCGGTGTCCTCGGCAACGACGAGGAGGCACGTTTCGGCCGCAAGCGGCCGCCGCAGAGTGTCGCACGCGCCGCGCTGCGAGCCGCGGAGAAGGCCCGGCCGCACGTCATCGTGGGGCTGCAGCGGAAGATGTTGGCGCTCTTGCCCCGTCTCCTGCCGCGGGCCGCGACGGCCCGGCCCGGCGAGAGCGCGCTGCGGCCCAGGCACCCGGATCCGTCCCCGAAAAGCATCGGCTGAGAATCACGCCCGCGTCCTTGCCCCGTCTCGCCCTCAGTTCTGTCTCTCCACCGTTCTGTTTTTCCGCTGTCAGCAAGTCGGAAGGTTCCAACGTATGTCCCACACACTCGTCATCGGCGGCTCACAAGGCCTCGGCCGCCATATCGCTGAGCACTTCGCCAAGGAGGGCGGCCGCGTCACCCTCACCAGCAGGGACGCGTCGAAGGCGGAAAAGGTCGCCGCCGAGATCGGAGGCGCGGTCACCGGGCTCGCCGTCGACCTCAGTCGCCCGGAGAGCATCGAACAGGCACTGGCACCGGTGAAGACCGTGGATCAATTGGTCATCACGGCCATCGAGCAGGCGGCGAACTCACTGCTGTCCTTCAGCGTCGAGGACGCGCTGCGGGCGGTGACGGCCAAGGTCGTGGGATACCTGGAAGCGGTCCACACCCTCACGCCGCGCTTCGCTCCCGGAGCTTCCATCGTCTTGTTCGGCGGCCTCGCCAAGGAACGCCCTTACCCGGGCTCCACGGTCGTGACAGCCGTCAACGGCGCAGTCTCGGCGCTAGTACGCACCCTGGCCGTGGAGCTGGCACCCATCAGGGTCAACGCCCTGCACCCCAGCCTCGTGGGAGACAGCCCGCAGTGGCGGGACAGGCCACAGCCCCCTCAGGTGACGCGCACCCCCATCGGACGGCCGGTCACCATGGCCGAGGTGACCGACGCCACCGTGTTCCTGCTGCGCAACACGGGCGTGAACGCCGTGGACCTCTACCTCGACGGCGGCCTGATGGTCAGCTGACGCGTCCTGCCGGTTCGAAGACACACCCCGCGCGGCGGGCGGCCCACGCTCGGCATGTCGGCGTCGCTCCCGCATGGTGGCGATGCACCGGGCCCGATGACCGTGCGCACCCCCGCCGATGTGCCTGGGCACACCGGGGAAGCACAGCCGTGAGGCCGGGCGGCAGCCGCTCGACGCGGGCGGCTGCCGCTCGCCAGGCCCGCATGCCGTCGCGTGGGTCGCTTCGGTTCGCATGCTGCGCTGGTGCCGTACGTACGCGGCCGGAAGATTCCGCCGAACGCCCAGAACACCGCGGGCGGGGCGGGGGCTCAAGTCACGGGCGGCAGACCCGGGCCGGTGGTGCCGAGCGGCTCCCGGGAGATGATCTGCGAGACGGGCCAATCGATGCCCTGGGGCGGCCACGACTGGCCCGTCTTCTGCGGGAAGGAGGCCGGAGGCTCGACCAGCGGCTGCTGGGTGCCCTCGGGGATCATCGTGGCCCAGGTGAGGTCCTTCGTGCGATCGTCGAACTCCGCCCGGATCTGCTCGAGCAGATGGCTGGGTGATGAGGTCGACGGCGGAGGCGGCGAGGTAGCGGGCCGCGGACAGCATGCCCTGGTGACCGATGTTGGTGGTGGCGGCGGAGGTCACCGCCCAGCTGTGGTGGGGCAGTCCGGCCGGGATCGTGGCGACGAGCGCGACCAGGGTCGGCGTCTGCCAGATGACGTCCGCGGTGTCGATGAGTCGCCGCCGTCGGCGGCGAGCGCCGGGGTCAGTCGGCTGGTCAGCCGTACGGCACTGAGGTAGCTGAAGTCCAGTTCCCGCTGCCAGTGCTCGTCGGGGATGGCTGCCGTGCCCTCGACGAATGTGGTGGAACCGCCGCCGGCGTTGTTGACGAGGACGTCGAGTCCGCCTAGTTCGCCGAGGACGGCGTCGGCCCCGGCCTGCGCGCCGGCCACGCTGCTCAGGTCCGCCCGCACGTGCTTCACGCCACGGGCGTCGGGTCGGATGCCACCGGCCGGAACACGGCCGGCTCGGCCCGTAGCAGGCCCACATCGGCCAGGCAGCCTCCGCCCGGGGCGCTTGGGCGGCCCGGTCTCGGCGCGCTGGGTGAACCCGATCCGGGTGGACTTCGTAGTGCCGACGGATGCCCCACTCCGGGGCCTGGGACTGATCATTCGACCGGCCTGCAGAGCCACCTACGAGAGCGAGCGCGGCGTGACCAAAAAGCACCTGCCACTCCGATCGGGACAGCACGTCGTCATCACGGGCGGCTCGTCCGGCCTGGGCCTGGAGGTCGCTCACCAATTGGCGCCCCGCGGCGTCATCCTGACCCTGCTTGCGCGCGACCTCGACAAACTTGAGGCTGCTCGCAAGGAGATCGTCGCCCGGATGCCGGATGCCGACGTCGCTGTCGTCGCAGTCGACGTGGCGGACGGTGTCGCGCTGAACGAGGCGTTCACACGGAGAGCGGCCAGGACAGGCGGCCTCGATGTCCTGGTGAACTGCGCGGGAACCGTCCGCGAGGGCTACTTCGAGACCCTGGCAGACGACGACTACCGAGCCGCCATGGAGACCAACTTCTTCGGGACCGTGAACGCGATCCGTGCCGCGCTGCCCTCGCTGAAGGAGTGCCGCGGCCGGGTCGTCAACATCGCCTCGGTCGGAGGACTGGCCGGCGTCTTCGGATTCACTCCGTACTGCGCCTCCAAGCACGCCCTCGTGGGGTTCACCAACTCCCTGCGCTTCGAGCTGGAACCCCAAGGCGTCACCGTGCAGTTGGTCTGCCCCGGCGAGTTCGACAGCCCGATGGTCGCCGCGCTCGAGACCACCCGAACGCCCGAGAACCGCGTGCAGACGCACGCCATCCCCAAGATCCCTGCGAAGCAGATCGCACGCGAGATCGTCAACGGTATCGATGCCGGCACGGGCGACATCGTGCCCGGCCGCTGGACCCGATTCTTCGTGACGGCCCTCCGGCTCGCTCCGGGCATCTCCAGTGCCATGGTCCGGCGACGCATCGCCGGCGTCTACCAGGGCCCACCGCGCGGACACTGACGTCCATGGAACGGTGCCGCTCCAGCTCGGCCTGGCGGCGCCCGAGCAGTGACAGGCCCGTCGCCTTCCTCCGACTCCGGGCCGACTTCGTACGTGCCGAACGGGCCCGGCTCACCCCGCGCGCCCCCAGCAACATCCCGTCATCCCGACCTTCCCACCCACGCGACCCGAGGAATCACCATGGCCACCATGGACCGTAACGAGAACCCGCCCCACTTCGACGACCTGCGCGCGCTGTTCGTCAACTGCACGCTCAAGCGCTCGCCCGAGATCAGTCACACCGAGGGTCTCGTCGACAAGAGCCGCCCCGTGATGGAGAAGAACGGAGTCACCACCGAGCTGATCCGCGCTGTCGATCACGACATCGCCATCGGTGTCTGGCCCGACATGACCGAACACGGCTGGGAGACCGACGCGCCTGGCCGTCGCTGTACGAGCAGGTGATGGCGGCCGACATTCTCGTACTGTGCGGACCCATATGACTCGGCGACAACAGCTCCGTGTTGAAGCAGGTGATCGAGCGTCTTTACGCATGCTCCAGCAGCCTCAACGAGCAGGGCCAGTATGCGTATTACGGTCGGGTCGGGGGTGCTCTTCTCACCGGGAACGAGGACGGTGTGAAGCACTGCGCCATGAACATTCTCTACAGCCTGCAGCACCTCGGGTACACCATCCCGCCGCAGGCCGACGCCGGGTGGATCGGTGAGGCGGGCCCCGGGCCCTCGTATCTGGATCCTGACTCCCACGCCTGGTTGCCGTACGCCGGGATGCACCAGCGCGCCCGCTGAATGTGCTCGCCGGGCCGACTTGATCGCACGCCGACCCGGCGGCGGGCTGCCCGCCAAGTCCCCACCCACCGGCCGGCTGGTGGGTGCGGGGGCGGCGACCCGACCGACCGCATCGACCTGGAACCGCCATCGCTGGTGTTCTCCTTCGACCACCGCGTACGGGTGATCGGAGACGGGACGTGACGACCACGACGTACTCGGGAGGCCCGCCATGAGAGGCTCCGTCGACGGCCTCGGTTCCTCCGCACCCCTCGGCACGTGCTCCCGGCCGTCTTCGCCGATGACGATCTCGCCCAGCGCTTCGTAGCGGGGCTCGACGACGTCCTCGCGCCGATCCTGAACGTACTCGACTGCCTGGACGCCTACTTCGCCCCCGCACTCACCCCGGTCGACTTCGCCCAGTGGCTCAGCACCTGGGTCGGTGCCGAGACCGACGGCCCCGAACCCGAGTCACGGCTGCGTGCCGCCGTGGCGGCGGCCACGCTGCACCGCGTACGGGGCACACCGCGTGGCCTGTCCGAAGCGATACGGCTCACGTTCGGCGCCGAACCGGAGATCACGGAGAGCGGCGGCGCCGCCTGGAGCGCGCGACCCCGGGGCCCCGTCCCCGGCAGCCCCCGCCCCCACCTCCACGTCGCCCTCCGGCTGCCCGACCCCACCCCGGCGGACACCTACCGCCTGGACACTCTCGTGGCCGCCGCCCGTCCCGCGCACATGCCTTACACCGTCACTGTGACCGCCGCCGAAAGGACCACGGAGAAATGACCACGCAGAACTGCGGCGAGTGCGGCACCCGCGCGGAACCGGGGCAGTCGTTCTGCGACTCCTGCGGTGCCGTCCTCCGCTGAGACCCGGCCGGTGCCCGCACCGGCCCTCCGGCAGCCGCCGACGCCGGTTCCGGCTGGGACGCCTTCTCCCGCCCCGGCGGCACCGGCGTGTCCGGCACCGGTCTGGCCCGCCCGGCACACCGCCCGCGGGACACGGAACCGCACGGGACGCCCACCTCCGGCCCAGGGGACGACGCCCGCGACACCGGCCCGACGCCGGCACCCGCCGATGCCGACATGCCGGCTACTCCCTCCGGCCTGCCCCGGCGCCACCCCTCCGGCGTGGTCCCGGGGCCCTCCGAGGAGCGGGACACCGCCGAGAGGACAGGAGCGTCCCGGTCCGCCCCCGACGCTCAGGGCGTGGGGGACGCCGATCCCGACATCCCGATGTCCCCCACCCC
The DNA here is from genome assembly GCF_040654815.1 of Streptomyces sp. NPDC050619. Lineage (NCBI taxonomy): Bacteria > Bacillati > Actinomycetota > Actinomycetes > Kitasatosporales > Streptomycetaceae > Streptomyces > Streptomyces sp. NPDC050619. The sequence goes on from NZ_JBFAIR010000013.1 coordinate 267,116, forward strand.
GGACGGCCTCCCCCCGGGCGACATGTCCGACCGCGCCCGTTCTCTTGTCGTCCCCGTCACAGACCCGGAGGCCACCCCGCCCGCACCCTCCGCGGCCGTGGCCCCGGTTCTGCCCGGCCGACCCGACACCGAGCGGCCCCACGTACGAGCCCCTGGGCCCCAGCAGGAGGCCGAGGGCGGCCCGCCCTGCTCCTGGTGCGCCACCCCGAAACGCCCCGACCGCCATTTCTGCAACCACTGTGCGATGCCACTCGCCGAGAGCGGCGTACGCACGCCGGGCCAACGCCCCTGGTGGCGCCGCCCTTTCGGCCCCGGCCGCCACGAGGCCCTTTGGGCCGGCGACCGCCCCCCTGCGCCGTGTGTTCGACCGCATCGGCACCTGGATCACCGCCGCCATCGCCCTGCCCCTGCTCATTCTCGCCGCCGTGTACATCCCCGACGGCACCCAGGCCACGCATGATCACTTCGCCAAGCGCGCTCCGGTCGAGCCGGACGAGATCCGAGCCTCACGCTCCTACACCGGCCACGAACCGAAACTGGCCTTCGACAAGTTCAACAACACCTGGTGGGGCCCGGGAGTGTCGCAATCAGGCCAAGGCGAGTGGATAGAAATGCGTTTCGCCCGGCCGACCCGGCTGCTCGACATCATCATCACGCCGGGCGTGTCCACCCGCGCCGACCAGGTCGACAAGTCCGCCCGGCCACACCGCATCAAGGCGACGATCACCAAGAACGACGGAGGGACCACAAGCCGCGAACTCACCCTGGACCAGGGCGCGGGCGGCCAGCGACCTGCCTTCCGCGTCGGCGAGGTCACCAGGGTTCGTTTCACCATCGAGTCGGCCCACGCCGCGTCCGCGGACAAGCAGGTGGCCATAGCCGAGATCGAGCTCCTCGGCCGGTCCGCCGAGCGCCGGACCTGAACCGGCTGTGGCGACTGCCCGTCCAGGACAACTCCGCGGAGCCCGGCCGCCGAACGCATCCCCACGGCCCGCGCCCACCGCTCGGCCACGATCCTGGCCGAGCTGGAGAGCGCCGAGCAGGCCCAGCCGCACTGTCACAGCGGCATCGTGCGGAGCTGGCGACGCGAGGAGGTACCCAGTTTGCGGTACACGTTGCGCAAGTGCGCGTCGATTGTGCGCGGGCTGAGGAACAGCATCGCGGCCACTTCCTTGGACGTCGCTCCGCCAGCGACCTTCTCCGCGATGAGCCGCTCCTGCGCGGTGAGCCGGCCAAGCGGGTTCTCGCCATGCCGGTGCGCCTGCTCGCTGGTGGCCCGTAGTTCACGGGCCGCGCGTTCGGCGAAAGCGCGGGCACCCATGTGTGACAGCATGTCGTGCGCCGCTCGCAGCTCGACCCGAGCCTCGGCACGTCGGTTTTCGCGGCGCAGCCACTCCCCGTACGTCAGCCGTGCGCGGGCGTACAGCACCCGGACCCGGGTCTGGGCAAAGCGGTCGATGGCTCCCCGGTACAGCGCTTCGCAGTCCTCTCCCCGGCCGAGAAGGCCCGCGCCTGCAGCCACTCGGCGACAGCCCACGGAACGGGGTTCGTGCGAGCCAGCGCCTCCAGGTGATCCAGAGCGACGACGGCGTCCTCGCCGCGGCCGGCGCGCGCAGCGGCCTCGACGAGCTCGGAGTAGACGGCCCAGGCCGAGTAGGAGCCGGCCTGGCGCCTGTGCTGGGCTGCAAGTGCGGCGTCCAGAGCTGCCTCATCGTCGCCGAGCCCGTTGTACAGCACCGCTCTGGCGTAGTGCTCGGCGGCGGTCTCGAAGGGGCGCCCAGCACGGCCCAGCAGCTCCCGCAGCTCGCGGTACCGCTCGATGTCGCCGCGGAAGCCGGTGTAGATGAGTTCGGCCCCCAGGAGTGGGGCCCTGCCCGCCGCCTCGTCGACCGCTCGGGCCACGGCGAGGCCGGCGGCCGCGTCGTCGAACCGGCCGACCGCAATCCTGGTGAGCGCCTCGTAGCGCAGCGCCTGCGGCAGCGTGGCGAGGGCACCTTGGCGGCGCGCCACCTCGACCTGGCGGTCCGAGATCTCCTCCAGCACCTCGTCATCACGCAAGTCGATGACGAGGTGGCAGACCAGGTTCATCCGCCAGGAACCCGCCGAGGTGGCAGTGGCACGGCATGCCGTCACCGCATCGCGCATCGCGGGCACCGCGTCCTCGACGGGCAGCATGATCTGATCCAGCAGAGCGTCGAGCAGCAGATCGACCGGCTGAGCAGGCTCCCTCTGTGGCACCAGCTTGCGGATCTGGGCGCCGAGCTCCTGGAGCCGGCCGGGCTGGTTGTCGTTGTACATGAACGCCACGAGCGCTTCCAGGTATGTCTCCCTGGCCTGGTCGGGCACTAGTTCGGTGACGACATCGACGAGCGTGGCGGTCGCTTGCGGGCTGTGGGCGAGCTGGTAGTCGACCCGCGCACGCAGCAGGCGCGCCTCCGCGCGACCGTGTTCGTCCATCGGGCGGCGCTCTGTCTGGGAGACGAGTGCACGGGCCGCGGCCGGTGTGCCGGCCTGCGGTCGCAACTGTGCCGCGGTGAGCAACCGTCCGGCCCGGCGGTCGGAAGCAGGCGTCAGCTGCCCCGCCCGCTCCATGAAAGCCGCGGCTGCGGCGAATCCGCCGCGCAGGCGCGCCCGATCGGCGGACCGCTCCAGCTCCGCGGCGACGTCCTCGTCGACACCGACGACCGCGTGGGCCCGGTGCCACGCCCGCCGGTCGAGGTCGTTCTCGGGACCGGTTGCCTCGGCGAGAGCGCCATGCACGCGCCGACGCATTCCCGGGTCGGCCGATGCGTACACCGCGGAACGCACGAGCGGATGGCGAAAACGTAGCCGCTGCCCGAGGGTCAGGAGCCCGGCACTCTCCACGACGGCGAGCCCCGCGGCATCCAGCTCAAGGAGCCGCGCCGCGCGGCGCAGCAGGCCGAGATCACCGACCGGTTCCGCCGCGGCAAGCACCACCGACGGCCGTGTGACGGACGGCAACTGCTCCACGCGGTGGACGAACTGCTCCTCCAGCGCGTCCACCACAGTGGCCCGGCCACGCCGCGGGCCGGGCACCCAGAACGGCCCCGCATCCTGTGCGAACTCCAGCAGCGCCAGCGGGTTGCCGCGTGCCTCGGCCAGGATCCGGTCGAACACCTCGGCATCCAGCCCGGCATGCGCCGCCGCCCCCAGTACGGCCCGGGCATCCTCGTCGTTCAAACCCGCAAGGGGCAAGCGCGGAAGAGCGGCGAGGCCTGCCACCGAGCCGACATCACGCGCGGCGAACACCACCGCGATCCGCTCGACGGCCACCCGCCGGGCCACGAAGACCAGCGCCTGACGCGAAGCGTCATCGATCCACTGAGCATCGTCCACCACGCAGCACACCGGACGCTCCCGCGCCGCCTCCCGCAGCAGCCCCAGCACAGCGAGTCCGACGGTCAACGGCTCAGGTGATGTCTGCTCACCGAGACCGAACACCGCCTCCAGCGCCCTCCGCTGAACTGTAGGAAGCTCCAGACGGTATTCCAGAACCGGTGCGCACAGCTGGTGCAAGGCACCATGGAGAAGGTCCTGCTCGAACTCGGTGCCCGCGGCGCGCAGCACCTCAAACCCATCCAGCGCCCCACCGCCTCGTCGACGAGCGCCGACTTACCGATCCCCGCCTCGCCGGCCACCACGACCGCCCCACCACGCCCGGCGGCCGCCGAGGTCACCAGTCGGTCGATCTCACACCGCTCTGCTTGTCGGGCGACGAACTGCATCGGAATCGGCCTCCGGGTCACACTGCCACCGTGGTGCTTCGCGTCCTGCGGTAAGCCGCCGGCGCCGTGGCCCTGCCGTCCGGACCGGTACAGCACCGGCATGAGAAGCCGGCGCAGCCTCTCTCGCGGCGGGTGCTCGATCAGCCGCTCCCCGGTCAGCCGGGAACGCTCGGCCTCGGCCGGCGGGCCGTGGGCGGTTCGCCCCCCGCTGTTCGACCGACGAGCTGTTGGGCCGGCGAGCGTGCGTCACGCCGCGGACGAGTACCACCACGCGGGCTTCTTGCCGACCGTTTCGTCATCGCTCTCGACGACGCCCATGGCCAGCCGCAGGGCGCGTACCGCGTGGTGCACGCGGGACTTGACGGTCCCGGGCGGGATACCGAGCCTCTGGCCCGTCTCGCGCATCGACCTGCCGGCGTAGTACGTCTCGTACAGCACATCCCGGTGCTTGGGCGACAGGTGCTGGAAAGCCTCCTTGAGGAGCAGTGAGGAGAGCAGCCGGTCGACGTCGTCGGGCCTCGTCAGTAGGTCGTCCAGCCAGTCGTTGCTACTGACTTCCTGGGGGCGGGTCATGCGCAACCGGTACTCGTCGACGACGAGGTTGCGGGCCACCCTGAACAACCACGGCCGCAGCTGCTGGTCGGGGGTCAGGTCCTGCGTGCGCCAGCAGCGCAGCAGCGTCTCCTGCACCACGTCCTCGGCTCGGTACCGGTCACCTCCCAGTAGCCGTACCACGTAGGCGTACAGAGCGCCCGCCTGTTCGTCGTAGAGCGTGCGCAGCGCGCGTTCCCGGGCGCTCACCGCTCCATAGGAACCCATAAAGGTCCAACTCACGTTCGTACTACTCCCTTGTTTCGTGACCTCGTGGAGGTCAGGCCTCGAAGCCGGCCGCGCTCGGCGGCCTCGATCCCGGGGGGAGTTTTTCGAGCGGCGTTCCACATCGCTTTGACGTTCGATTGACAGATGGAGCGGCGGAGGCCACCGGACCGGAAGGAGCAAGCCGGGCCACGTACCGTAGCGACGGAATCGTCTCCTTCGCGCCAAATCCGCCGTCGACCTGCGCGTTCTCCCTCAGGCCGCTCCGGTTTCGCGCGCGGCTACCGCGATGGCAAGGGCGCGTATACGGCGATTGACGCCACGCACCCATGCGGCGTCCCGCGCGGAGCCACGGGCGCGGGGGCACCCTGCCGGTAGCGGATCCGGATGCCGGCGCGTTCGAGACACATGGCCGTCGCGGCGGGGTCATTGCCGTAGAGGTACGCCGTGAACGCCTCCAGCGCGTGCGCTTCGACCCGGTGCTGCCCCGGGACCGTATACGGACTCTGCCCAAGGGCACCGCCCTGCTGCTGGCCACCGGCGTACGGCCCGCCCTGATCCGCCTGCGCCCCTGGTACAAGGAGGCCGACGCGGGCGTCGGCACCCAGCATTTTCGACGGCTGGAACGAAACGGCATCCTCGAACGCCGCGTCGTGTCCACCCGCCCCGTTGCCGTGGAATACGCCGTGCCCCCTCTCGGGCATACGCTGCGAGAGCCGGTATCAACGCCGTACAGATGGGCACGCGAACACTCGACTCAAGCACGAGCCGCACGAGATGCCGCGGAACTCGTCAGAGAGGGCGGCGCCGATGCGAGCGGTGGCCTCGGCCTCGATCAGCTCCTGGAGCATGCGCGCAGCCACGGCCCGGACAAGCTCGATACCCTCGGACGAACGTAGTGGCTCCAGTAGACGCGTCAGGTCAGAATGGGACAGGGCCGTCGTGCACGTCCAAGGTTGAACTGGCGCTTCACCAGGGAGATTTGCACGATCACCTACCTGTCCTCAGGGAGCGGACACCGGCCGAGGGAGTGCGCCTGGAGCGAGGACAGGCGCACTCGCGACGGTTGATCCCCTACGCCTTGGGGGCTGCTGCTCCTGAACGTCGCCCTGCTGCGAGTGCCTGCTGGCCTCATACGCCACCCTCCGGGCAGCCGCCTTCCAGGCAGTCTCCCTCCGGGCAGCCTCGGCCACACGCGCCTGGGCAGCCTCCAAAGCAGCTGGATCCCGTAGATCCCGCAGGTGTCTGTCCAGCTCGGATTGCCGTTGCGCCGGGGCCGACTCTTCGGCTTTGCGGGGTGGCGGTGGTGACATCGCGTGACGCTCCAATCGACTAGAAGGCCTTGATCTGCTTCATCCCGCCGCACGTCCCACGAGAAGGGCCAACGGCCGGTCGCCCCGAACCCAACAGAGCGAAGGCTGACAGCGCCTTCAACCAACTGTCCCTGCGGGCCCGTAGTACCCCCCAACGGAATCAGAGGGGCGACGGTTCACTCCGGTTCAACTCTCGGTGTCCGCACCGGGCGGTGAACGCTGTCCGATCGTCGCGGAACGAGATCGTCATGCGGTGGTCCCCGCGGAGCAGGCTGTGAACCGGCCCCGATGCCCCCTGCGCGGCGCGGAGGGGGCATCGCCCGTCCACGGCCACGGGTCCGCCCCCGTCGGCGAATGAACCACGGCGTGCTTTTTCACGTTGAGACGCGCGACACCTAGGACCGCACCCCTCGCTCCCGCGCCGCAACACGTTCCCTCCGCCGCCCTTGCCGTGTTTCTTCAGGGTTCGTTCCCTGTTGCCCCGTCACCTCCGTTTCGGGACACGGAAGACATGCACTTAATGGTAAATACTGGACAGAAGTTGAACGGCTCCACCACGCTCATGCCCTTGCCTTCGGGGCATACCGTTCATCTGCCGGACGGGAGCACGATGTCCTGCGGTGCGCCGGCGATACGTACCGCAGTTCCTCCATGGATGGCGGGCGGCCCCGATGCGCAGTACATCCGCGCGAACTTCCTTACGCGGCCCTTCAGTTCTATGGGTGACAGCCGGGAAGCCCCGGCACCCGCCACGACCCGACCGACCGCGGCCGACGGTGCGGGCGCGTGAAATCGCAATTCGATCCGCTGACCGTCGCGGCGATGGCCATCGCCGTGGTCTCCGTCTCGGCCACCGCCCCTCTCACCGCCGCCGCCTCCGCCCCGCCTCTCGCCATGGCCTTCTGGCGCAACGCCCTGGGCTTCGCCACACTCGGACCGTTCCTGCTGATGCCGCGCCGCCGCGAGGTGGTACGCGTCGCACGCGGCGAGCGCCGCCTGCTGCGCCGGGAGCAGTGGCGGCCCCTGGCCTACGGCTTCCTCGCGGCCAGGTCGCTCGCCCTCCACTTCGCGGCCTTCATGACGAGCACGCGGATGACCACGGTCGCCATGTCCACGGCACTCGTGGCCACCCAGCCTGTCTGGCAGGCCCTCATCGCCGCGGGTCAGGGCGTCCGGGCCTCTCGCAGAACCTGGGCAGGTCTGACGCTCGCCGTGGTGGGAGCGGCCGCGGCCGCCGGTCTCGACCTGAAGTCCGGCGGCACGGCACTGATGGGCGATCTGCTCGCCATCACCGGGGCCATGGCTCAGGCCGGGTACACCGCCCTGAGCCAAAAGGCGCGCACAGATGTGAGTACCCCCATGTACTCGACGGTCACCTCGCTGGTCTGCGGGCTGGAACTCCTCGCCGTCTGCTGGCTGGCCGACATCCCACTCACAGGTTTCGACACATCCACGCACCTGTCGCTGCTCGGGCTGCTCCTCCTGCCCCAGCTTCTGGGGCTCGGCTCAATGAACTTCGCCCTCGGCAGGGCATCGGCAACGACGATGAGTGTGCTTCTCCTGTTGGAGACTCCAGTGGCCGCGCTCGCCGCATGGTGGCTGATGGGGCAAGGCATCGAGCCCACGTCCATCCCCGGGCTTCTGCTGATCATCGTCGTCCATCACTGGCGAGCGGGAACACACCACGTCGGCGCGAGCTTTCGCGGCCGCCTGGCCGACGTCCCCGGAACCTCAACCGTTCGGGCACCATGCCAAACGGGACCCCAGAGTGGAATGGGCAGGACTCAGCACGGACGAGAGTCCGACCATCACGCTCACCTACCACGGTGCCGGGGCGTTCGACAGCATGTACTTTGGCAGGCCGCATGTGTTGGGCAGGCCGCATGTGGAGGAAGAGCAACCGGCTTTCGACGACCCCATCGAGACATGGCCGGACCATAGGCGGCGGCCGCGACCTCCAAGGGGCCACAGGCCACTCAGTGGCCGCACTCCGGACCTCGGCCCGCCCGCTCGCCACAGCGTGATGTACGGCCCCCGTTATGTCCTTCGCGGTCCTGTAAGAAGTCGTTTCTCGCGGTGTTTCATCCTGGAACCCGCGGTTGATCCCGTGTTGTCGGGTCGCGCCAGGAGATGGTGGCTTCGGCGGTGAGGCGGCGGGCCATGAGGTCGGTTATGGCGTCGGCCGGGTGACGTCGAGGACCTCGACGGTCAGCCGGTCGTCGTACGTATCGCACAGGTCTTCCAGAGCTGCGAGGCGGCGGACGGTGGCCGTGACGCGGTCGCCGCGCTGGAGGGCGTGCTCGGTGGGCTGACGTTCCGCCGTGCTCCCATGCCTGGTGCCACCGTTGTACCGACCGCACGCTGACGCGTAACTGTTTGGCGACCGCGGCATTGTCGTGTCCCAGGGCGAACAACTCGGCCGTCTGCATCCGAATGTGCTCGCGGAACACCCGCCGCTCCGCGGTCAGCCCGCCCCCTTGCGGACACCTCATATGACCGGCCTACTGTCACAACCACAGCTTGTCAGCCCCGCGACATCACGCCAGCAAGGTCTTTAGAGGCTCACTGCCGCTGCCAGTCCCGGAAAGCGGTGAGCAGATGCTGCCTGGCGTCTGGTGAGATGCTGTCCGGGGTCAGTTCGCCCGTTGTGGCGATTGTCTGACGGAATTGATCGAGGTAGCGCTCGCACCCGGAGCATTCCGCCAGGTGCTCGATGAAGCGTCGCTCGTCCTCTTCGGACAAGGCATCCTCGATGAAATCGGTCACCAACTCCACGAAGTCATTGCAGTTCACGCGCGCCCCCTCCCGCCCGCCACGTCATGGGCACCGGGCAAGTACTCCTCCAGCCTACGGCGCAACATGGCCCTGGCCCGATGGAGGAGGACGCGTTGGTTTCCCGGCGAGATCTCCAGCAGGGAACACACTTCCTCCGAGCCGTACCCTGCGACATCGCGAAGGGTGATCACGGTACGGAGGCGGGGTGGAAGCTCGTCGATCGCATCCGCGATCACCTTGCGAACTTCGCCGCGTAACACATGGTCCTCGGGCATGTGCCAGGGACGCGGTTCCTGCCCGACGGCCCAGTGTCCGGCGTATTGCTCGCCGGGGACACGGAACCGTGAGGCGTCCACCGTCGGCCCTTCCTCCTCCGGCAGCAGACTGGCGAAAGGAACGGTCCTGCTCTCCTTTGTGCCGCGCGTCTTGGCCGTGTTGACCAGGATCCGGTACACCCAAGTCTTCAGGGATGAACGGCCTTCGAAGCCGCTGATCCCCCTGATGACCGCCAGCCATGTGTCCTGGACGGCCTCCTCCGCGGAGTCCTTGGTCGACACGAACGACATGGCCAGCCTGAGCATGCTGCTCGACCAGTTGTCCAGCACCAGGGCGAACGTCTCCTCGTCACCGTCACGCAGCCGCTGGACCAGGACCTCGTCCGGAGGCAGTTCGCGTGCGCCCGCCATTCATCTCTCCTTGCCGGCTGTCAACTGAAGGTGTCAGCCTAGGCCAGCTCAGCGAGTGCGATCGTGTAACGGTACGTTCGTTCATGTCCCGGTAAGGATTTTCACGGCCATGGAGACTGGGCGCGGCGCCGGCGGGTCTGTCAGCCTCGCCGCAAGCCGCGGAACGCGCCGAGCAGTTGGTCGCGCGCTTCGGTGGGCAGGTTCTGGCCGGGCAGCGCACCCAGGACCGCAATGGTCTGCCTGAACTGGTCGAGATAGGTCTCGCAGCCGTCGCACTCCACCAAGTGCACGAGGCAACGCAGCTCGGTCGGCTCATCTACGGAGCCGTCGAGAAAGGTGGTCACCAGCTCAACGAACTCACCGCAGTTCATGAAACCTTCCTGTTCCCACACAGTGGACGGACGGTCGACTCCTCAGCCGGGCATGCCACCGAGCGGCCCCGTAGGGGCGCAGCTGGTCGTGTACGGTCAGGGGTTCAGAAACGATACCGCGTCGGACGGCGACCGGACCGAGCAGCCCGCCGAAATCATGTCGAGGCTGTTGCTGCGATCCGTGTCGCGATGCCAGAGTCCGCCCCTTCAGCAAGACACGTCGGACAACACATTGGAACAAGTCCATGGCGTCCCGACCCACCTTCCGCTGACGTCGGCGTCACCAAGGTCGACTTCGCCCTGTCCGCCCCCGTGTCCTGGACCGCGCCGGGCTGCGACCTGGCCGGAACCCTGCATCTGATCGGCACTCGCCAGGAGGCCCTCGTCGCAGAACGCGCCATCCTGGCCGGCCGCTACCCCGGCCAGCCCTACGTCCTGGCCTCCCAACCGGGCGTGGTCGACCCCACCCGCGCACCGGCCGGAGCCCACGCGCTGTCGGTCTACGCCTACGTGCCGCACGGCTCCCCGGGTGGACGTCACCCCCACCGTCCTCGCACAGATCGAACGCTTCGCCCCCGGCTTCCGCGACTTGATCCTGGCCCACCACACCCCCACCGACGGCGTAAGGAGGAGGGAGGAGGACGGGAACGACCACAGCCCGCCGTTCTCTTCAAGTGATCACTCGGCGAATTCCGAGTTGACCTTCGGGGGGCCAGAGAGCCTGCAGTACGACGGTGCCGGTGCGGAGCTGACGGTGGGGGTGCCCGGGGTTATTTGCGGGGGGTGCGGTGGGGGTGGCGTGCCGAGCCCCGTAGGCGGCGGAGGATGCTGCGGTACGGGCGGGCGAGGCCTGCCCGGTATGAGGGCACTCTGATTGGCAGTAGCACGAGTGTGACTGCGAGCGTCACCGCCAGCAGGAGCTGCCAGTTCGTGGCGTAGTCGAGGGGCAGTGCGGACGGGTTGCGGCCCTGACCCTGGCGCAGGAGCAGCGGCAGCGCCACCAGCGTCAGGCAGCCGCCCACGACCAGGCCGCCGCGCAGTACGCCGTACCCGTTGCCGTTGCTGACACCGGAACCGTCGCCGCCCCCCTTCCCGTACTCGCTGCCGAACGGCCGTCGCAGCGCGGCCCCTATCAGCAGCACCAGCGGCACCAGCAGTCCGTCGTGCACTGCCACCGCGCCCACGAGCCACAGCAGCACCTGCGGCACCGTGTCCTCGCGGGTCTCGGTGACGAGCAGCCAGCCGCCGATCCCCAGCAGCAATGCCCCCGCCGTTCCCAGCGTCCAGCGCAGCGCGGTCACGTCAGCACCTCTATCCGTGAAACCCACTTCGTCTGCAGCACGCCCGGCCGGTTCGGCGCGATGATCCGCGCCGGATAGCCGTGATCGGCGCTCAGCACGCGGCCGTTCACCCGCAGCGCCAGCAGCGTCAGCGGGTCACGGGCGTACGAGGCGCCCATCTCCGTCACGCCGTAGGCGCCCGCCCGCTGTAGTGAGACGATGCGCAGCCGCGCGTCGTGCGGCGCGCCCGCGCGGTCGAGGAGGTCCCGTATGCGGACCCCCTCCCAGCGCGCTGATGCGCTCCAGCCCTCTACGCAGGCGATCGGCAGCTCCTCCGTGTGCTGCGGCAGCAAGGCCAGTTCGGGGAGTGTGAGGGCGTAGGGGCGCGGCCCGGTCACCTGGAGCCGCCAGTCGCGTACGCCGGTGGCGGAGACGCGGGCCTGTGCGGCGGTGCGGTTGATCGGCAGGCCCTGTGTGCCGTGGTCCGGGTGGCGGGGGGCGAGCAGGTCCAGAGGGCGCAGCGGGGTGAAGGTCTGCCCGGCGGTGACCACCGTCACCGTGCCGACGGCCGCGCCCACTCCGAGGAGCAGCGACCGGCGGTCGCGCGCGTCCGGCGCGGGCAACTGCCGTGTGCCCGGCGACCGATGCCGCCAGTGCGCGGCGATCAACGGTGCCTTGACGGCCAGATGCAGCAGCAGCGCGCCGACCATCACCCAGGCCAGTGCCCAGTGCACCTGCCGGAAGGAGAACGGCCACGGGTACCACTGCGCGATGTTGAGCAGCCCGAGGAACAGCTCCAGCAGCCCGGAGGCGACGAGCACCGCCACCGACAGCCGTTCCAGCGCGTGCCGGGCGCCGCGCACCGGCGGCGTGACGAACAGCCGCGGGTACACCGTCCAGAGTTTGGCCAGCAGCAGCGGCACCGCCGCGATACCGCTGGCCACGTGCAGGCCCTGACTGAACCGGTAGCCCCACACCGGCCGGGTCGGCAGCCGGTCGGCGAGGGCGCCCGGCGGCTCCTGTAGCACGTGGCTGACCACACCGGTGACGAAGCACACCAGCACAGCCGCGCCCAGCCAGCGGCCGATGACGGTGGCGGTACGGGGATCGTGCAGCTGCCCGTGGAACCGGGGCAGCACCCCGCGGGTTCGCGGCGGCGTCCCACGGAACCGAGGCGATAAGAGGAGTTTCATGCCCCCATCCCACCGTTCACCGGCAACGGATTCGAGGGGCCACGTGCTTACGAAACACAGACGTCCGCTGGCCCCGCCGGAGGTCAGGACCGTGTGTATCCGGCGGGGCACAGCATGACGCGGACCGGTGGCCCGGGCCGACCGCGCCACCGCCCGCTCACTTCGTCACTCGCCGGCCGGGGCCGGCCCACCAGCCCGACCTCAAGACCTCATCGATCTCGCCCGACGGCACCAGGATCGCCTACCTGGCGCCGTGACGGGGACGGCTCAATGTGTGGGTGGAGAGCGTCGACGCGCATGCGGAGGCGCGTTGCATCACCGCCGACGACAACCACAGCGTGCAGGTCTACCACTGGACGGACGACCCGCGGGTGCTGCTCTACGAGCAGGACGGCGACGGCGACGAGAACCGGCTCGTCTACCGGGTCGACCTGGACAACCCGGACGCCGAGGCGGTCGATCTCACCCCCTTCCCCGACGCCAGGGCCGTGGGCATCGAGACGTCTCCCTCTCGCCCCGGCAAGGCCCTCCTGCACCAGAAGGTCGCGACAAGCGGCCGGGATCGGGCTGACAGCCGGTCAGCGGGCCGCCCGGCAGACGGAATCCACGCCGTGCGCGGACGACCTCGTCCTCGCCATCGCGTCTCCGCCCGGGGACTTGTAACGCTCGTGCGGCGCGCCCGCTCTGAACGTCTGACAGCGGGCGCTGGAGCCCCCCAATCTCGTATGGCCTTCGCCCTCCTCCCCCCGGCGGAGGCTATGCGACTATCGGAGACATCCATGACTCTGCTCAGAAGACTCTTGTTCGGCATCATCGCCGGACTGCCCGGTGGCGCGGTCGTGGCGGTCGTGACGAACCCGTCGTGGATCCCATGGGCCGCTCACACGGTGGTGCTGGGAGCCGTGCTCGGCCTCCTCTTCGGCGAGCACCGGCAGAGCAACGGCTCGGCCTT